>JAGVJS010000025.1 GCA_020051025.1 Sphingobium sp.
GACTTCCGACGGCGCCAGCCTGGCGCGGGCGGCTTTCAGGAACCGCGACAATTCTTCCCTTTGTGCCATGCCTTATCCAGTTACTCGCAATAATGGGACATCCACCGGCCTTCTTGCGGGCCTTCTCCTCTGCAAGACCCTCAGGTCTGCGATCGGCAACATAGCCGAGACTAGACAGGAGAGCGATATTGGCTGGCAAGCTATTTGTGACATGCGCGGTGACGGGAAGCTCGCCGATGCCGTCACATCCCAATTTCCCCTTTCGCCCGGACCATGTCGCGGCGGAAGCGCTGGCGGCGGCGGCGGCCGGGGCGTCGATCATCCATGTCCATGTACGCGATCGCGAGACGGGCGATCCGTCGCAGGCGCTGGAGGATTATCGTGAGGTCGTGGGCCTCATTCGCGCCAAGAATAATGAGGTAATCCTGAACGTGACGACCGGGCCGGGCTGCACCTGGATGCAGGGTGATGAAGACCCCGCCGTCTGCGGCCCCGGCACCTTGATGTTCACCGCCGAGCGGCGGCTGGAGCATATTCTCGACCTCAAGCCCGACATGTGCACGCTCGATATCTGCACCATGCAGTTGTGGGGCGGGGTGGCGATCAACCTCGACCCCATGATTACCAAGATGGGTCATATGATCCAGGATGCCGGCGTGCTGCCGGAGATTGAGTGTTTCGAGGCGGGCGATTTCGTCTTCGCTGATGATCTGATGGCGAAGGGCGCTATCCCTAAAAATGTGCCCTTCACCTTCGTGCTAGGCACCAAATATGGCCTGCCCGCCACGCCCGAAGCGATGCTCTATGCCAAGAACCAGATTCCGCGTGGCGCGCATTTCACCGGTTTCGGCGTCAGCCGGCACAGCTTCCCCATGGCGGCGCAATCGGCGCTGCTGGGCGGCAATATCCGCGTGGGGTTCGAGGACACCATCTATCTGCGGCGCGGCAAACAAGCGGCGAACAATGCCGACCTCGTCCGCTGGGGCGTGGAACTGGTCGAGCGGATCGGCGGCGATATCGCGAGTGCCGGAGAGACACGGGCCATGCTGGGCCTGAAACAATAAGGGAGAGGATCAGATGACGATAGCAACCAGTCCGATGGGCGATGTGCAGGGCAGGACCGCCTTCATCACCGGCGGCGCGAACGGCATAGGTCTGGGCATCGCCCGCGCGCTGGTACGGGCCGGGGCCAATGTGGTGATCGCCGACATTCGCGAGGATTCGCTGGCGCAGGCGAAGGCCGACCTTGGTTCGGACGCGCAGGTGGAGACGGTGCAGCTGGACGTGACCGACCGCGCCGCCTTCGCCCGCGCTGCCGATGCGGCGGAGGCGCGTTTCGGCAAGATCCACATGCTGATCGGCAATGCCGGCATCGGCGTGATGGGACCGGTGCTGGACGCGCGCTTCGACGATTGGGACTGGGGCATGGGCGTCAATCTGGGCGGGGTCATCAATGGCCTCGTCACCATATTGCCGCGCATCAAGGCGCATGGCGAGGGCGGACAGATCGTCACCACATCCTCTCAATCGGCGCTGATCCCGATCAGCTATTCGGCCATCTATACGGCGGCCAAGGCGGCGATCCTGGGCATTTCCGAAGCGATCCGGGGCGAACTGGCGGCGGAGAATATCGGCGTGTCGGCCTTCATGCCGGGACCAGTGCAGAGCCATATCGCCCATTCAGGCGAGTTGCGCCCGGCCGAATATCGCGAGGATAGCGGCTATCGCCAGCGCGAGGAGGAGCTGGAGCAGCGGCCCGTCTCCCCTCTGTGGATGAGCGCGGACGAGGTGGGCGAGCGAGTGCTGGAGGGCATCCGCAACAACGACCTCTATATCCTGACCCATCCCGAATTCGGCGCGGGCATGAAGACCCGGTTCGACGCGATCCTGGCGTCGGTTCCAGATGAGGCGATCAATCAGGACCGGGCGAAGGAGATCGGCTTCCTGCTCGGCAACCCGGTGTTCGACGACCAGCTGGCGCGGCGCAATGCGAAGGAGTTGGCGGCATGACGCAGATTGCTGGACGCACCGCCTTCATCACCGGGGGCGGATCGGGCGTGGCGCTGGGGCAGGCGAAAGTGTTTGCTGAAGCTGGCTGCCAGGTCGCGATCGCCGACATCAGGCAGGATCATCTGGACGAGGCGATGGCCTGGTTCGAGGGGCGCGGTCATGAGGTGATGGCGGTGAAGCTGGATATCACCGACCGTGATGCCTATGCCCGCGCCGCCGACGAGGTCGAGGCGAAGCTGGGGCCGGTGGAACTGCTGTTCAACACGGCGGGCGTGTCGATCTTCGGGCCGCTCCAGAACGCGACCTATGACGACTGGGACTGGCAGTTGGACGTCAACCTGAAGGGGGTCATCAACGGTATCCAGACCTTCGTACCGCGGATGATCGCGCGGGGGAATGGCGGTCATATCGTCAATACCGCGTCCATGTCCGCCTTCGTCGCATTGAAGGGGACGGGCATTTACTGCACGTCGAAGATGGCGATCCGGGGGCTGAGCGAATGTCTGGCGCTGGATCTGGCGGAGCATGGCATCGGCGTGTCGATGCTGTGTCCCGGTGCGGTCAACACCAACATTCATGAGGCGGTTCTGACCCGTCCGGCGCACCTTCAAAATACCGGCTATTATGGTGCCGACCCCAATGTCATGGCGCATCTGAAGCAGGTGATCGCGGTCGGCATGGAGCCGGAAGTGCTGGCCCAATATGTGCTTAAGGGTGTGGAGGCGGACCAGCTCTATATCCTGCCCTATCCTGAGTTCCGGGGCACGCTGGAGGAAACCCATGAACGGGTCATGGGCGCGCTCGCCCGGCCGGAGGATGATCCCGATTATGCCAAGCGGGTCGCCCATGGCGTGCCGGGCGGCGAGAAGCGGGAAAAGGTTGATAGCTGAACAAGGCAGATGCCTCTGGCCGGGACGGATAAAGGGGCTGCCCGGCCAGCTTTTTTAAGGCCGATTTTCCTACAGGCACGTCCTTAACTTCGCACATTTCCCGCTGATCTTGTCATTTCAGAACAAGAGTTGGAAATGATGTTGCGCTTGCCGATGGAGGAAGAGCCAGCGATCTCAGTATATCGGCCGTTGCCCCAGTAGGACAGGATTCATTGCTACATCCGTTCGCTTCGCGCGGATCGAGAAGCGGTTAGCGCTGCGCTGTTTCTCGACTTCGCTCGAAACGAACGGATTGACTGTCAGGCCAATCCCAGCAGCCTGGCCGCATTGTCCTTCATGATGAGCGGCAGCACTTCCTCGCGGAAGCCGGCTTCGCGGGCGGCGTCGATCCATTTTTCCGGGCGGATCAGCGGCCAGTCGGAGCCGAACAGCATCTTGTGCTTCAACTGGGTGTTGGCGTACTGGATCACCTGCTTCGGGAAATATTTGGGCGACCAGCCGGACAGGTCCATGAAGACATTGTCCTTGTGCAGCGCCATGGACAGGCTCTCGTCCGTCCAGGGCCAGCTGGGATGGGCCAGGATGATTTTCATGTCGGGGAAGTCGACCGCGACATCGTCCACCAATATGGGCTGGCCATATTTCAGGCGCACGCCGCCGCCGCCGCGCATCCCCGTTCCCATGCCCGAATGACCGGTGTGGAAGATGGCGGGCAGCCTATATTCCGCAATCACTTCATAGATGGGATAGGCGACCCGGTCGGCCGGGTGACAATCCTGCATGATGCCGTGAAATTTGAAGCCCTTGACCCCGTAATTCTCGACCAGATCGCGGGCTTCGCGCGCGCCGTACTTGCCCTTGCGCGGGTCGATCGAGGCGAAGGGGATGACAATGTCGCTGTCATTGGCGGCGAGTTCCGCCACTTCATAATTGCTGATCCGCTTGGCCCCGATCCCGCTCTCGCAATCGACGGTGAACAGGCAGAAGGCGATATTCTGCGCCCGGTAATAAGCGATGGTTTCGGGGATGGTCGGCCTCTTGCGATCCGCCTTGAAGTAAGCGGAAGCAGCGTCGAAATATTTGGCCATCACCGGGTCTTCGGGGTCGTGGCACGATATTTCGGCATGGACATGGACGTCGATGGCGAGAACCTTGGTCGGGTCAACGGGCATTGGGCTTGCTTTCCAGTGTCTTGTCCTCATTGGCGCGGTGGATGACGTAAGCGCGGATGTCTTCGATCTCCGTGGCTGAGAAGATCGACGCGAAGCTGACCATGCCATTATCCTTCAATGCGCCGTCATGCACGATCATCTGCCATGTCGCCTTGTCGTTCAGGGCGGCGCTGCGGCGCAGGTCGGGGACGATGCTGCCGCCGATCGCGGCATCGCCATGGCAGGTGCTGCAATAGCGGCCGAAGCGC
>JAGVJS010000342.1 GCA_020051025.1 Sphingobium sp.
CGCGGCCCAGCAGCGGGCGGATGACCGCTGCCATCGCCGTGCCGGTTTCGCTGAGGCTGGTCAGTTCGCGGTGCATGGCGCGCAGGTCGCCGCCCAGCACGGCATTGACCAGAGGTGCCACTTCGGTGTCGGGATTGTCGGCGGACAGGGCATCCAGCGCCTCGGCCGTCGCTTCGCGCGGCCGGTCGGGTGCGGCGTCGAGATAGAGGATCAGCTTCTCGATCTCGCCGGTCATCAGCGCCCGGTCGCCATTGGCCAGCGACACGATGCGCCGGGCGAGGTCGGTCGACAGGCGCAACCCGCCGTCGCGAGCGATGCCGATGGCGATCTGTTCCGATTCGCGCGCGTCAGGCTGGTAGGAGATGCAGGCCATGGCGCCCTTATGCTCCAGCGCCAGCTTGACCAGTTTCGACGTCGCCTTGAGCGCGCCGGCCACCGCGATCACTGGATTGCCGGCGGCTTCCGCCTCCAGCAGGGCGGTCAGCGCCGGGACCGATTCCTCGCCCATGCCGCTGACGCGAATCCAGCGCTTGTCGCCGAACATGGAAAAGGACGCGGCCTCATCCGCCAGCCGGGCGGGATCGTCCTTGAGCGTCGCGCCGTCCAGATCGACCCGTTCCGCCTGCGGCCCCATGGCGCGCTCCAGCCGCTTGGCCAACGACTGGCTGCCCGCTTCGTCGGGGCCGTAGAGCAGGTAGAAACGGATGTCAGCCGAAGCGCCCTGACCCGGCGCGTCCAGCGCCCGTTCGATCTGGCCGCGATTGGCCTTCAAGGGCGCGCCGCCTTGCGGGAATAGAGCGCCAGCCGGGTGATGATCTGGTCCGCCACCGTCTGCGACAGCCGCTCCAGCGCCGTATCTTCGGCCGCGATCGTGGCATATTCGCTGGAGGTGACGTCGATGCCGGCGTCCGACCCGGCGGTATCGTCCAGCAATTGCGCGCCGGTCGTTTCATCCACGAGCTGATAGCGCGCCCTAAGGGTGCGGCGTTCGCGGGTGATGGCGGCGTCGGCGCGCAGGCCGAAACCGCTGATATTGTCGTCCAGCTTCACCACCAGCTTGTAGCGCGGGCCGGAGCCGCCCTGCATCGCCGACAGCCGATCGTTGAGCGCATTGCGCACCAGCCAGCCGCCCTTCCCCTCGATCGGTTCGACCGTAACATTACCCAGCGCCTGCGCCACCGGCCCCTGGCTGCCGCCGCCATAGACGGGCCGCAGCCCGCAGGCGGTGAGGAGCAGGGGAAGGGCGATAAGGGGCAGGATGCGCTTCATGCCAACCTCCATAACCGTTCGCCCTGAGCCTGTCGAAGGGCTTTCCTTGTTCAAGAAAAGAGTGGGCCTTCGACAGGCTCAGGCTGAACGGGATTATCAGATGACGATGTTTACCAGACGACCCGGCACCACGATGATCTTCTTGGGCGCGGCGCCGTCCAGCGTGCGCACGACATTGGGCGCGGCCAGAGCCATCTTTTCCAACTCGTCCTTGGGCGTGTCCTTGGCCACGGTGATGGTGTCGCGCAGCTTGCCCATCACCTGACAGGCGATGGTGACTTCATCATCCACCAGCAGCGCCGGATCGACCGTCGGCCATGCCGCGTTGGCGATCAGGCCTTCGCCGCCGATTTCGGCCCAGCCTTCTTCGGCCAGATGCGGCGTCATCGGCGCGACCAGCAGCGCAAGGCCACGGATGGCGGCGGTGCGCGAAGCGGACGGCTTGGTCTTCTCGATCGCGTTCACCAGTTCGTAAATCTTGGCGACGGCCTTGTTGAAGCCCAGTCCCTCAATATCTTTGGCCACGCCGTCGACGGTCTGGTGCAGCTTGCGGTCCAGCGCCTTGTCTTCGCCTTCTGCGGCGGCATCGGCCTCGCCGAACAGGCGCCAGACGCGGTTGACGAAGCGCCAGCTGCCTTCGATCCCCGCCTCGGTCCAGGGCAGATCGCGTTCCGGCGGGCTGTCCGACAGCATGAACCAGCGTACCGCGTCCGCGCCATATTGGGCGATGATGTCGTCGGGATCGACGACATTCTTCTTGGACTTGGACATCTTCTCGACGCGGCCGATCATTACATCTGAATTATCGGCGATGGCTGTTGCACCGTCAGGCGTTTTACGAATCTCGCTTGGGCTGAAATACTCTTTGCCCATAACTTCAGTGTGAAGGACATCGCCCCTCATCGTCTCAACGGTTTTGAGCCGATAATAAGTCTCATGCGTCACCATGCCCTGCGTGAACAGGCCGGTGAACGGCTCGGCAAAGTCCAGCTGCCCCATATGCTGGAGCGCGCGGGTCCAGAAGCGGGCGTAGAGCAGATGCAGGATCGCATGTTCCACGCCGCCAATATATTGTCCGACCGGCAGCCATTGTTCGACCGTGGCGCGGTCGAACGGCTTGTCCTTGGGCTGGCTGGCGAAGCGGATGAAATACCAGCTGGAGTCGGCGAACGTGTCCAGCGTGTCCGTCTCGCGCACCGCCGGCTTGCCGCAGGACGGGCAGTCGACATGCTTCCATGTAGGGTGGCGATCCAGCGGGTTGCCGGGAATGTCGAACGACACGTCTTCGGGCAGCACGACCGGCAGCTGGTCCTTGGGCACGCCCACCGGGCCGCAGGCCTCGCAATGGATAACCGGGATCGGCGTGCCCC
>JAGVJS010000419.1 GCA_020051025.1 Sphingobium sp.
AATGGGGCCGGAACCATCATGGCGGCCTGCGCGCCGCGGTGGAGCGTCTGCGGCGCAGCGGTGGCGCGATCATCGGCGCCATCCTGACCAAGCAACAGGGCCGGGCCGTCGATTATGATTATCATCGTGGTGGATGATAAATTGTCGCTGCCGCTGTAGGACATAAAAAAGAGCGCCTTCCCAAGCAGGAGGCGCTCTCTTTTTTGCCGCTGAGAAAGCGGGGCGGCTTAGGCCCGCGCCAGCAGCCCTTCGACGATGCCCTTGAACAGGCGCTGGCCATCGGTCTTGCCATGGGCCGCTTCAATCACGCGCTCCGGGTGGGGCATCATGCCCAGCACATTGCCGGCGTCATTCAGGATGCCGGCGATATTGCGGGCCGATCCGTTGACGCTTTCCGCATAGCGCAGCGCGACGCGGCCTTCGCCTTCCAACCGGTCGAGCGTCGCGTCGTCGGCGAAATAATTGCCGTCATGATGCGCCACCGGATAGGTGATCGCTTCGCCCGCATCATAAAGGCTGGTGAAGGCGCTCTGGGCGTTTTCGACCGTCAGGGCGACGTCGCGGCACACGAAATGGCCGCCGGCATTGCGCAGCAGCGCGCCGGGCAGCAGGCCGCTTTCGGTCAGCACCTGGAACCCGTTGCAGATGCCCAGGACAAAGGCGCCACGATCGGCCGCCCTGGCCACAGCCTGCATCACCGGCGATCGGGCGGCCATGGCGCCGGAACGCAGATAGTCGCCGTAGGAAAAGCCGCCCGGCACGCCGATCAGGTCGATGTCGTCGGGCAGGTCGGTGTCGCGATGCCAGATCATCTCCGGCTTGCTTCCGGTCGCAGCCTCGAACGCCACCGCCAGGTCGCGGTCGCAATTGCTGCCCGGAAAGACGATGACGGCGCTCTTCATCTCAGGCGACCTTTTCGATGCGGTAGTTTTCGATCACCGTATTGGCCAGCAGCTTGCGGCACATGGCGTCGATATCCTCATCGCTGGTGCCGTCGGCCAGATCCAGTTCGATGAGTTTGCCGGCGCGCACGTCATTGACGCCGTCAAAGCCCAGGCCGCTCAGCGCATGCTGGATCGCACGACCCTGCGGATCGAGCACACCGCCCTTGAGGGTGACGAAGATGCTGGCTTTCATGGGGTGCGGACTCCTTGGAATCGACAAATGCCGCGCCTCAAGCGCGGGGGATGGCGTTGCCGCACCCCCTAGGCGCGTGGGCGCGCGGAGGCAAGCCATTATGACTGGGCGAGCGGGCGCGATGTGCGCGGCGATGGAGGCATCGGGTCACTCTTTGGTCACTCCTGGGTCACCGGGGCAAAGTACACAGCGTCACAGGCAACGCGAAACTGCGGGAAAAATCGCTATTTGCGTCGCCCGCGCGGCAGCAAAGTCACGGTGACGCGTCGGTCGGGTGCCTATGAAGTCATCATGACGCGACCCGGACGCGTCGGTCAGGTCATGACGAGGCGCCGGCTTTGGGCGGGGAGGGCGTGACGCGGGGCGGGGCTGAGAAGTCATCTACAAGGATAGATCAGATAAAATCCTACATTGGTAGGGCGATGTCACATGTGTGGTGAGGCGGTGGGTGGCGATCAAATTCCGTCACCCCGGACCATTCGGCAGGCTCAGGACCGGCTTGATCCGGGGGGCGCCTTTCATCACCAGCGCTTGCGAAGAAAGCGGGATGCCGGGTCAAGCCCGGCATGACGAAAGAGGGGATGACCGCGAGCGACCAAGAGCGCACCTGACAGACCTCCGTTCGTCCTGAGTAGGGACTGAGCGAAGTCGAAGGCCCGTATCGAAGGATATGCGATGCGCTTTGGTCCTTCGATACGCCGCTTCGACAAGCTCAGCGGCTACTCAGGACGAACGGAGCTAGGGAAACCCGACCGTCCACTCCCCACCCAAAATTCAGCCATTCCCACCCGCCCGCGCATCCCCTAAGCGAAATGGATGAACCCGGACCTGCTCTATTTCATCTGCGCTATCGTCGCCGTCATCATATCGGGCCTTGCCAAGGGCGGCTTTGCCGGGGCAGGGGCGCTGGCGATGCCGATCATGGCGCTGGGCGTCGATCCGGTGCGCGGGGCGGCGATATTATTGCCGATCCTGATCTTGCAGGATATGGTCAGCGTCTGGGCGTTCCGCAAAAGCTGGGATGGGCATATCCTGGCGGTCATGCTGCCCGGCATGGCGGTGGGCGTGGGGCTGGGTTATCTGTTCGCCGCGCAGGTGCCTGAAAGCACGGTGCTGGGTGCGCTGGGCGTCATTTCCATGCTGTTCGGGTTGCAGCGGCTCTGGGTCGAGCGGGGCGGCGCGATCGTCCTGCCGTCCAGTTCGCCCGACTGGATGGGCTTTCTCTTCGGCATTGGCAGCGGCTTTACCAGCCAGATCGCCCATGCCGGGTCGCCGCCCTTTCAGATGTGGGTGCTGCCCAAGAAACTGCCCCGCGACATGCTGGTCGGAACGACCGCCGTCGCCTTTGCCGTGATGAACTGGATGAAGGTGCCGGCCTATGCTGCGCTGGGGCAATTCACCACCCGCAACCTGATGGCGACGGCGATGCTGGCGCCGGTCGCGATCGGGGCGACCTTCGCCGGGGTGGCGCTGGTGCGCCGGGTCGATGCCGCGCGCTTCTACACGCTGATCTATGTGCTGATGGTGCTGCTGGGGCTGAAGCTGCTGGTTGATGCGCTGATGGCCTGAGCCACAACCACCTATGTCCGTTCGCTTCGAGCGTAGTCGAGAAGCAGATAGGGCAGTGCGAGCGTTTCTCGACACGCTCGAAACGAACGGAAGTCAGTGAAAAAAAAGGCCAGCGTTGCGGCCGGCCTTTCTGTTCTGAAGCGCACTCCAGATATATGTTATCGCATCGTTTCAGGCGGAAAACCGGTCCCCGCTTTTCCGCACGATGCTTCAGTCCTTCTCGCGCTTTTTGCGATGCGTGTCGAGGTCGAGGACGGTGGTGTCTAGTCCTTCGGGCAGCAGGCCGAGGCGGCGGGCCACTTCCTGATAAGCCTCGACTTCGCCGCCCAGGTCGCGACGGAAGCGGTCTTTGTCCAGCTTTTCGTTGGTGGCCATGTCCCACAGACGGCAACCGTCCGGGCTGATTTCGTCGGCCAGGATGATGCGGCTGAAATCGCCATCATACAGGCGGCCGAATTCCAGTTTGAAGTCGATCAGGCGAATGCCGATCGCGGCGAACAGGCCCGACATGAAGTCGTTGATGCGGATTGCCATGTCGGCAATGTCGTGCATCTCTTCCTGCGTGGCCCAGCCGAAGCAGGCGATATGCTCTTCGGATACGAGCGGGTCGCCCAGCGCATCGTCCTTGTAGCAATATTCGATCAGCGTGCGGGGCAGCTGCGTGCCTTCCTCGATGCCCAGCTTCTTGCTGAGCGATCCGGCGGCGACGTTGCGCACGATCACTTCGATCGGCACGATCTCCACCTGGCGGACCAGCTGTTCGCGCATGTTGAGGCGGCGGATGAAGTGGGTCGGCACGCCGATCTGACCGAGCAGGGTGAAGATGTGCTCGGAAATGCGATTGTTGAGCACGCCCTTGCCGGAAATCGTGCCCTTTTTCTGCGCGTTGAAGGCGGTGGCGTCATCCTTGAAATATTGGATGATCGTGCCCGGCTCGGGGCCTTCGTAAAGGATCTTTGCCTTGCCTTCGTAGATCTGGCGGCGACGGGCCATGCGCGTTCCTGTCTTAATCTTAGAAAACATTACGCCCCGGCAAACGCGAATCGGAAAGGATCAGCGGGTGCCGGGGCTGCTTGGCCGGCCCATAGAGCAAAGTAAGCGAGGGTGCAATTATATGCAGCGGCCCTACAGTACGTCCCCGAACATGAACCAGATCATCGCGCACCAGCCGATCAGGCCGACCACGCCCAATATGATGCCGGATCGGGCGCGGATGGCGGACCAGAGGTCGCGGGGTTCGTCGTCATGGTCATCGTGCATGCGGCGGCCGTAGCGGCGGATGCGGCCTTACTCAACCGGCCTGCTGTTCCAGCAACAGTTTGAGAGACTGAAGATCCGTCATCACGGCCTGCGCATCGGCCTCGAACGCGGCATCGTCCATGTCCGGCAGGCGTAGCAGGGTGAAGATCACTGCCGTGCCGTCGCCATGGGCGATCATGCGCAGCGGAATATAGATGTCCGCCTGTCTGTCGATCCGCACATGATGGTCGAGGATGCCGAAATCATTGGGCGGCGTGAACAATACCACGGCCGGTCCCTGCGGCGTGTCCGCCACCCAATGTTCGCCATCATGATGGAGTGAACGGGACAGGCCCGCCGCCCAGAGCGGAAAATTGTCCGGCTGATGGGCGAAGGCATAAGCGCGCGCCAGCGGCACCGCGATGCTGACGCTCAGATGCCGGACCTGCTCGCTCATCCGGCGGTTTCCTCGATTGCCGCCGCCGCATCCTCGCGCGGCACCGCCATCAGCCGGCCGGTGAAACATTGCCGCCACCAGCTGATATCCTGCCCTTCCACGCTGTCCATCATCGCCCGCCAGCGCCGCTTGCGTTCGTCCAGAGGCATGGCAAGCGCCCGCAATATCGCGTCGGACATTTCTTCCGGGCTATAGGGGTTGATGAGCAGCGCGTCCTTGAGCTGCATCGCCGCGCCGGCGAAGCGGGAGAGGATCAGGACGCCCGGATCGTCGGGATCCTGCGCCGCGACATATTCTTTCGCGACCAGGTTCATGCCATCACGCAGCGGCGTCACCAGCCCGATCTTCGCCGCGCGATAGATGCCGGCCAGCTTGTCGCGGGGATAGCCCTGATTGACGTAGCGGATCGGGGTCCAGTCGACATCGCTATATTCGCCGTTCATCCGCCCCGCGATCGAATCCAGCGTGGCGCGGATCTGCTGATAGCTTTCCACCTCGCCGCGCGATGGCGGCGCGATCTGGGTCAGTACGACATGGCGATGATGTTCAGGATGATCCTTCAGAAAGCGGCCGTAGCCGTTGAACCGCTCCTCCAGTCCTTTGCTATAGTCCAGCCGGTCGACGCCGACGATCATCGTCCGGTCCTGCAACGAGGCGCGCACCAGCTGGCCCATCTCGTCCGCGGCTTCGCTGCCTGCCGCGTCGCTGAACTCCTGTGCATTGATGCCGATCGGGCAGGCCACCGCCTGAATGGTGCGGTCGCCCACGGTGACATAATCGCCATCGACCGTGCCGCCCATTTCCCGCTCCACATAATGGCGGAAGGATTCCAGCCATTCTTCGGTATGAAAACCGACGACATCATAAGCGAACAGGGTGCTGACGAGCTTGCTGTGATGGGGCAGCGACACCAGCAGGCGGGTGGGCGGCCAGGGGATATGGAGGAAGAAGCCCATACGGTTCTTCAACCCCTTGTCCCGCAGCATCTGGCCCAGCGGGATCATGTGATAGTCATGGACCCAGATGATGTCTTCGGGTTCGATCAGCGGGCTGGCGGTCTCGGCGAACCGTTTGTTGACGCGGTTGTAGCCGCCCTCGAAATCGCGGGCATATTCGGCCAGGTCGATGCGGAAGTGGAATAGCGGCCACAGCGTCTTGTTGGCATAGCCGTTATAATATTCGTCGACGTCCTGTTCTTCCAGGTCGATGGTCGCCGTCTTGACGCCATCATCCTCGGCAAAGCCGATATGCCCGGTGAAATTGTCGGTGACCTCGCCCGACCAGCCGACCCATATGCCCCGGCTTTCGCGCAGCGCCTGGCTCAGTGCGACAGCAAGACCGCCCTGATTGCCGGTCTTGCTGGGTCTACTGACCCGGTTGGAAATGACTATCAGACGGCTCATCGCATCGCGCTCCACGGTTTGCTCAGCAAGACGGCGCAGTTGATGATGCCGACCAATGAGTAGGTCTGGGGATAGTTCCCCCACAATTCCCCGCTATTGGGGTCGATATCTTCGGACAGCAGGCCGGCGGCGGTGCGCCGCGACAGCATTTCCTCGAACAGGTCACGCGCTTCCTCGGTGCGGCCGGTCCGGTGCAGCGCTTCGATCAGCCAGAATGTGCAGACGTTGAACGCCGTCACCGGCTCGCCGAAATCGTCCGGCGCGCTGTAGCGCAGCATGTCATTACCCCGGCGCAGGTCCGCCTCCAGCGCGGCGAGCGTGCCGACGAATTTCGGATCGTCGGCGGTCAGGAAGCGCAGGTCCAGCAGTTGGAGCAGCGATGCGTCGCGGGCGTCATCCTCGAAATTGGCGGATATGGCCTGACTGTCCTCCCGCCATGCGGCTTCCAGGATGCGCGCCTTCATCGTTTCGGCGCGGTTTTCCCAATGGGCGGCGCGCAGCGGCAGGTCCATCGCGGTCGCTGCATGGGCGAGGCGATCGCAGGCGGCCCAGCACATCACCGCGCTATAGCTGTGGACATGGGCGCGGGTGCGCAGTTCCCACAGGCCCGCGTCCGGCTGATCATACACCGCCCAGGCGCGTTCGCCCACGGCCTCCAGCGCTTCGAAATCGGCATGGCCGGCCATGCGCAGCAGTCGCTGGTCGATAAAGCCCTGCACGGAGGACAGCACGATCTGGCCATAGGCGTCATGCTGTATTTGTTCATAGGCGGCATTGCCCACGCGCACCGGTCCCATGCCGCGATAGCCCGGCAGGCTTTCCGCCTCCCACTCCGTCAGCGTCGCATTGCCGCGCACGTCGTAGAGCGGCTGGATATGCCCGCCCTTCGCGCCATCGACGATATTGCGCAGGTAGACGAGATAGGATTCCAGCACGTCCAGCGCGCCGAGCCGGTTCAGCGCCTCGACGGTATAATAAGCGTCGCGCACCCAGCAGTAGCGATAGTCCCAGTTGCGGCCGCTGTCGGCATGTTCGGGAATGGAGGTGGTGAGCGCCGCGACGATCGCGCCGGTTTCCTCATGCTGGCACAGTTTGAGCGTAATGGCGGAGCGGATCACGGCCTCCTGCCATTCGGCAGGAATGGCCAGCCCCCGGACCCACAACTGCCATTCGTTGATCGTGTCGTCCAGCATCCGCTCGATCGCCGGGCGCAGCGCGTCGGAAAAGCCCTCGTCCGGTCCCATGAAGAAATGGGCATCCTGCTCCAGCCGGAACCAGCTTTCCTGACTGATCAGGCCGATGGGCGCATTGGTCGATACGCGCATCGCCATGTAGGACAGGACGATGCGGATATGGTTGGACCCATAGCTGATCGGCACCTTCTCGCCGTTCCAGTTGGTCGTCGGGCGGAATTTTACGCGGATGCGGGGGGAGCCGGCCACCGGGCGCACGATGCGGATGAAGGACACCGGACGGTACATCCGGCCCTTGTGCCGGTGGCGGGGGCAGAAATCGAAAATCTCGATCGCATTGCCCTGGCCATCGCTCTGGCGCGTGACCAGGATCGGCGTGTTGCGGACATAATGTTGTTCGACCGCGACGCAATTTTCCAGCTCTATGGCCCAGAAACCGCGCGATTGCGGATCGTCCCATCCCTTGTCGTCCAGCAGTGCGGAAAAGACCGGGTCGCCGTCCACGCGCGGGACACAGGCCCACACCATGCGGCCCATGCGGTCGATCAGCGCGGATGCCTGACAATTGCCGATAGGCCAGAGGTCGAGATTGCGCTCGGCACCGGCCAGGATGGATTCGCTTGCTGCTTGGATCGCTCTGCCCCCAATTTGTTGGTCACGGCAAAGGGGCTTCGGAAATCTATCCGCTGGCCCCCTCAGACAGATAATGCCTGACGGCGGCAACCTGTTCCAAAAAGAATGAGGCTAATGTCGGGCGGGGCGTTCCGACCAATATGCCGGCGCCGCCCAATGCGGTGGCGGCGGCAAAGCCTTCCTCATCAGTCACATCGTCGCCGATGAAGACCGGCACGCCGCCCGCCATGGGTGCGTCCTGCATCAGGGCGGTCAAGGCGCTGCCCTTGTCCGCGCCGCCGGGGCGCAGTTCATACAGCATCTTGCCATGTTGTAGTGCCAGCCCATGGTCGCGTGCCAGCAGATCGGCGAGCGCGCCCGCAGCCTCGCCCCATTGGGGCGCGCCACGGAAATGCAGGCCCACGCTGATCGACTTGCGTTCGACCAGCAGGCCCGGTTTGTCATCGGCAAAGGCGTGGAAGGCGGCCTCCACCGCGTCGATCGCAGGCAGGCGGGGCGGGGCTTTTACGTCTTCGCCGGGATACGCGAACTCCAGTCCATGCGTCCCCGACAGCAGGAAGTCACCAAAACCAAATGCGCGCAGCGTCACGATCGACCGGCCGCTGACGATCGCCAGCCGCCCGTCCAGCCGGTCGCGCAGGCGCGCCAGCATGAAGAGCAGGTCGTCGTCCACATGGACCGCATCGGGCGTGTCGGCCAGCGGCACCAATGTCCCGTCGAAATCGAGGAACAATGCCGCGCCGTGCAGCAGGGTAGCGGGTGGGGTAGGAAGGGCGGATTGGGGGGCGGGGGCGGATTCGAGCACGGTCGCAAAGGTGGCGTCCCCGGCTCAAACCGCAACCCCCGATATGGTGCAAGGGTGGATTTTCCATGCCGCCCGTCAGTTTCGGCAGCGTCGTTCCTCGACCCAGGGGGCCGACCATTGGATGGCGTGCAGGACACAAAAGGCTTGCATGATCCGGGCAACCAGCCGGTCGATATACTTGTTGATCTGCTCGCGGCCGTCATTCCACAGCCGGTCGTCATATTCGTCACGCATGATGCCGTCCTTTCTGAGGCGGGAGGCGGACCTGAGCCTGTGTCCGCGCTGTTGCTTCTGCCCGATCGCTACTGTTCTCGCCAACAAAAGGCTGGACGTCATAGATAAGCTCAGCTTATCAGATAGCTCATGTTGACCCTGCCGCCCCTGTCCGCCATTCGCGTGTTCGAGGCCGCCGCGCGGCTGGAGAATTTTACCGTCGCCGCGCAGGAACTGGGCATGACCCAGGCGGCGGTCAGTTATCAGGTGAAGCTATTGGAGGAGCGGCTGGGCATCAGCCTGTTCCAGCGCGTCGGGCGCAAGGTGGCGTTGACCGACAAAGGGCGGGAGATCGCGCCGATCCTGACCCGCGCCTTCGACCAGATGCGCGCCGGTTTCGCCGCGCTGACGCAGGATCATGCGGCGGTGCTGACGATCAGTTGCACCAACAGCTTCGCCCATCTCTGGCTGGCACCTCGGATCGGCGCGTTCCAGATGCGCCACCCGCATCTGGCCGTGCGTATCCAGGCGGAGGATGCCGTGTTAGACTTGGCCCGCGATGGCGTGGACCTCGCCATTCGCGGCGGCAAGGGTGACTGGCCGGGGCTGGAGGCAAAACTGCTGACCCATAATCGGCTAGTGCCCATGTGCAGTCCCGGCTGGCTGGACCGGCATGGCCCGATTGCAGACGCCCATGCGCTTCACGCCCTGCCGCGCCTGTCGCCGGATGATATGTGGTGGCATGAATGGTTCGCGGCAATGGCGGTGGAGGCCGATCCGGCGATCAACCCGCCGGGTATCGCGCTCGACAGTCAGGTGATGGAGGGGCGCGCCGCCATTGCCGGGCAGGGCATCGCCATCCTCAACCATTTTCTGTGGAAGGTGGAGGCGGAGGCTGGCCTGCTTGTGGAAGCGCTCCCTTCCTATGTCCGAGAGATCGCCAGCTACTGGATCGTCTACCCGCCCCACGCCCGCAACACCCCCAAGGTGAAGGCCTTTCGCGACTGGATCACCGCAGAATTCGCAGCCGAAATCGCCGCCGACCCGGACGGGCGCTACTTGCCGCGCTGAAGCGCCGTGCGTATATTCATGCGCATGATGAATGCGGGATTCGATGATGACCAGGCATGAGCGAGTGACTGCGCGCAAGGCGACCAACCTGTCGCTGGACGCTGATCTTGTGGCCGATGCCAAAGAGTTGGGCATCAACCTGTCGCGCGCCTGCGAAGAGGCGCTACGCAAGGAAATTGCGGCGGAGCGGGGGCGGCGCTGGCAGGAGGAGAATAAGGAAGCGATCGCGGCCTGGAATGTTTGGGCCGAAAATAATGAGTTGCCGCTCGACAAATATCGGCAGTTTTGATGGCTCGGTTCGGCGTATATCGTCTGCCGGATGGTAGCTTCGTACTCGACTGCCAAAGCGATTATGTCGATCATCTGGGAACCCGGCTGGTGGTCCCGTTATTGCAGCCAGCCGCTATGCCCGCCGCCTTGCCCGCACTGCACCCTTGTTTTGATATAGATGGAGAGCGCCTGATGATGGCCACGCACCTTGCCGGCGCTGTGCATTCGCGGCTGTTGAAAAATCCCGTCACGATGCTGCATCATCATCATGACGCCATCATGCGTGCAATCGACATCCTGCTGACCGGCTTCTGATCCCGCGCAATTCCCGTTTCCGTTCACCTTCCGTCCTGCTAAGCCGTCCGCAATGACCGACTATCGCGACCCGTTCGACGCCATCAAGGATCACCCGTTCGACGATGCGCTCCAGCAGCGCTATCTCGTCTATGCGCTCTCGACCATCACGGCGCGATCGCTGCCGGATCTGCGTGATGGACTGAAGCCGGTGCATCGGCGCCTGCTCTGGGCGATGCGCCTGCTACGGATGGAGCCGGGCGGCGCGAACCCGGACGTGCTGGTCGCCAATCCGGCGCGCAATACCACCAGTTACAAGAAATGCGCCCGCGTCGTCGGCGACGTCATTGGTAAATATCACCCGCATGGCGACGCGTCGGTCTATGACGCCATGGTGCGTCTGGCGCAGGACTTTTCGCTGCGCACCCCGCTGGTCGACGGGCAGGGCAATTTCGGCAATATCGACGGCGATAATGCGGCGGCGATGCGTTACACCGAAGCGCGCCTGACGCAGGCCGCCGCCGACCTGATGTCCGGTCTGGACGAAGGCACGGTCGATTTCCGCCCCACCTATAATGGCGAGGATGAGGAGCCGGAGGTTTTCCCCGGCCTCTTCCCCAATCTGCTCGCCAATGGCGCCAGCGGTATCGCGGTCGGCATGGCAACCAGCATCCCGCCGCATAATGTCAGCGAATTGATCGACGCCGCTGGCCTGCTGATCGACAATCCCGATGCCGATCATGCCGCGCTGATGCAGATCGTCCGCGGACCGGACTTTCCGACCGGCGGCGTGCTGGTCGATAATGCCGCGATCATTTCCGAAGCCTATGCCACCGGGCGCGGCGCGTTTCGCACCCGTGCGCGCTGGCACAAGGAAGAGGGCGGACGCGGCACCTGGATCGCGGTCGTCACGCAAATCCCTTATCAGGTGCAGAAATCCAAGCTGATCGAGCAGATTGCGGCGCTGATCAACGATCGGAAACTGCCGATCCTGGCCGATGTGCGGGATGAGAGCGACGCGGAAATCCGCATCGTCATCGAACCGCGCGCCCGCACCGTCGATCCGCAGATGCTGATGGACAGCCTGTTCCGGCTGACCGACCTGGAAAACCGCTTTCCGCTCAATCTCAACGTGCTGGATTCCACCCGGACGCCGCGCGTGCTGGGTTTGAAGCCGCTGCTGATCGAATGGTTGAAGCATCAGATCGACGTGCTGGTCCGCCGCGCCCAGCATCGGCTGGACAAGATCGCCGCGCGGCTCGAACTGCTCGACGGCTATATCATCGCCTATCTCAACCTCGACCGGGTGATCGAGATCATCCGCACCGAGGATGAGCCCAAAGAGGTGATGATGGCTGAATTCAGCCTGACCGATCGTCAGGCCGAAGCGATCCTCAACATGCGACTCCGCTCGCTGCGCAAGCTGGAGGAGATGGAGTTGCGGCGCGAACATGCCGATCTGGTCAAGGAAAAGGACGAACTGGAGAAGCTGGTCGAAAGCCCGGTCCTGCAACGCAAGCGCCTCAAGAAGGATCTGGCGGCGCTGCGCAAGCGCTATGGTCCCGAAACCGACCTCGGCCGCCGCCGCACTTTGGTGGAGGAGGCCGCTCCCGCGCGCGAAATCCCGCTGGAAGCGATGATCGAGCGCGAGCCGATCACCGTCATCCTGTCCGAGCGCGGCTGGATTCGCGCGATGAGCGGCCATCGCGACCTGGCCGCCGCCGACACGCTCAAGTTCAAGGAAGGCGATGGCCCGCAATTCGCCTTCCATGCCTATACCACGGACAAGCTGCTGATGGCGACGGCGACCGGCCGCATCTATACGCTGGCGTCGGACAAGCTGCCGGGCGGCCGTGGTTTCGGTGATCCGGTGCGCTCGCTGGTCGACATGGACAATGAAGGCGCGATCATCGCCTTCATGCCGGCGCGGACCGGGGCGGAACTGTTGCTGGCTTCGTCCGACGGACGGGGCTTCGTCGCGGCGGTGGCGGACCTGATGGCCGAAACCCGCAAGGGCAAGCAGGTGGTGAATGTCCGCGCCGGCGCGAAGCTGAGCGTCATTCGCCAGATCCCGGCAGAGGCGGACAGCGTTGCGGTGATCGGGGAGAACCGCAAGCTGCTTGTCTTTGCCCTTACCGAAATGCCGAAAATGGCACGCGGGCAGGGGGTTCAGATGCAGCGCTATCGCGATGGCGGCCTGTCCGACGCGATCGCCTTCAAACTGGCCGATGGCCTCAGCTGGGCGATGGGCGGCGAGTCGGGCCGGACCCGCACGGAAAGCGACATGATGCCGTGGAAGGTCGCCCGCGGGGCGGCCGGGCGTATGCCGCCGACGGGTTTCCCGCGCGACAATCGCTTCTGATTGCAGCTTTTTATCCTTTGGTCTGATTTTCACCGGATTGGCGCTTAACGTTTCCCGAAAATTTACTCCTTCTGGATACAGCGGGGGTATGGAATCGACGTCGGTGCGCAATTTGCCGGTCACACAGACCAGCGGCACCCCCTTGGCTGGGGGCGATGACGCACATCCGGAATGCAGCATCGGCATGTCGGAATGGCTGGCGGCACTGCCCCAGCTTGCGGCGATTTTCTCGTACGAAAACAAGGAAATAAGCTTAAAGCAGGGCAATGCGCGCTTTGCTACTGCCTTCCGTTCCAACCCGGAACGCAGCAATGCGTCGGACCGGGTGGCGAAGGAATGGCGCGAGCGTGTCGTGTGCTTCATCGAGTCCGGACGCGAGTCGGACAGTTTCGAACTGCGTCGTGACGGCAAGCTTGGCCCGGAATATTTCATGTGTACCATCGGTCGGTTACCCGCCGCCGACGGACGGCCGGAACATTATCTCTTCACTGCGATCGATCGGACCAGCGAGCGGACGATCGAGAAGAATCTGCGCCGCGAACTCCTGTCCGACGGGCTGACCGCGCTGCCAAACCGAACCGGGTTCGGCGAGGAGATCGACGATCGGCTGGGCAATGGCAACTGGTCGGACAATGCCCAGTTCGGTATCATCGCCATCGACCTCAGCCGTTTCAGTCGGGTGAATGAATCGCTCGGCCCGATGGCGGGTGACGAACTGCTCATCACCGTTGCCAAGCGGCTGAAGTCCAGCCTGCGGCAGGGCGATGTCCTGGCCCGGATCGGCGGCAATGATTTTGCGATCTTTGCTCGTCTTAACAATGGTTTGTCCGACGCTCTTCATATCGTTCAGAGGATCAAGGAGGCGCTCAGTTCGCCCATCCGCCTGAGCGACCTCCAGATCCGCGTCGATTGCGCGATCGGCTGCGCCCTGTCGCTCAACCTGGACGATGATCCCGACGATGTCGTGCGCAAGGCGCAGGCCGCGGTGAAAATCGCCAAGCGCAGCGGCAAGGTCGAGATTTATCGCAACGGCGTGCTGAAGGAAGCGCAGCGCCGCTTCTCGATCGAAAGCCGCCTGCGCGATGCACTGGCCCAGGGCGGCCTGACGCTGGCCTTTCAGCCGCTCATTCACCTTCAGACCGGCGAGATCACCGGGTTCGAGGCGCTGGCCCGCTGGAATGACGAGGAACTGGGCAATGTGCCCCCGGTCGAATTCATCGCTGTGGCGGAAGAAAGCGGCCTCATTACGCCGCTTGGCCGCTGGGCCGCCTATGAAGCGGCGCAGGCTCTGTCGCGCTGGGATGCGAAATTCGGCCAGCCGCTGCCCGTGGGCGTCAATGTCAACCTGTCGCCGATCCAGATGGCGCGCGACGACGTCGCCTCCATGTTTGAAGAAGCGCTGCGCTATTCCGGTATCGCCGGCAGCCGCCTGACCGCCGAACTGACCGAAAGCGCGATCATCGCCGATCCGGACAAGGCGCGCAAACTGCTGGTTGCACTCAAGGGGCTACAGATGCCGATCGCGATGGACGATTTCGGCACCGGCTTCTCCAACCTCGCCAGCCTGCACAGCCTGCCGATCGACATCCTCAAGATCGATCGCAGTTTCGTGTCAACGATGCTGGAGGATCATGACAAGGCGGTGATCGTCCGCACGATCCTGTCGCTCGCCGAATCGCTGAACCTGAAGGTCACGGCCGAAGGGATCGAGACGCAGGCGCTGGCCCATGCCCTGCAACAAATGGGCTGCTGGCAGGGGCAGGGCTATCATTTCGCCCGGCCGATGGCCGAAAATGATGCGTTCGACTATTGGCGCGCGCGCTGGAACTTCGAAACGATCTGATCGACGATCGCCGCGACGCGATTGGCGTCGGGAAAATCTTCCGCCACCCATTGGGCCTGCACGGCCTGCAACGCCCTGGCCACGTCCGGCCCGGCCGGCAAGCCGCGCGCGATCAATGCGCCG
>JAGVJS010000011.1 GCA_020051025.1 Sphingobium sp.
GCCGCGCGCCCCGGACTGGACCGGGCCGGTGCAGCCGATCGACCGGATCAAGCTGGCCGAAGCCGGTTTTCTGCGTCCCGACAGCGCGGTCACGACGATGAGCGAGGAGTTTCGCCTGCTCAAGCGCGACCTGTTGTCGCAAATGAAGAACAACCCGCGTGGCAACCGCATCCTTGTCTGCTCGGCCCATAGCGGGGAGGGCAAGACTTTCTGCGCGATCAATCTGGCGCTCAGCCTGGCGGCGGAAAAGGATCGCGAAATCCTGCTGGTCGATGCCGATTTCGGTAAGCCGGGCATCCCTGCGCAACTGGGGCTGGAAGCGGGGCGTGGCCTGATGGATGCGCTCGCCGATCCGCTGGTCGCGATCGAGGATTGCGTCATCCGCACCGACATTCCATCGCTGTCCGTGCTGCCCGCCGGCCAGCGTAGCCATGATGATACCGAATATCTCGCCTCGGCCCGGACGGAGCAGTTGCTCAAGCGCCTGACCGATGGCCGGCCGGAGCGGATCGTCATCTTCGATTCGCCGCCGTTGCTGGCGGCATCGCCCGCCGCCGTACTGGCCAGTCATGCCGCCATCGCGCTGCTGGTCGTGCGCGCCGACAAGACCGCCGAAAGCGCGCTACGCGACGCTGCCGGCATGCTGAAGGGCGGGGCGCAGGTGCAGCTTTTGCTCAATGCCGTCCGCTTCAACAGCGGCGGTCGCCGTTTCGGCAGCTATTATGCCAAGGGGGAAGCCCAGTGAAGACCGTCCGGCTGTTGACCGCAGGCGCATCGTTCGCCGCGTTGACCGTTGCAATACCTGCTCATGCGCAGTCGTCGTCCGACGACAAGCGCCTTGATGTGACGCCGTATATCGGCGTGGATCAGGTCGTGATGGGGCCGCTCAAGGGCGGTGGTGATGTGCTGACCTACACCAACGTCACCGCAGGCGTAACGGCAGAGGTCAAGAATCGCCGCGTCGAGGCGGTGGTCGACCTGCAATATAATCACAGCTTTGGCTGGGGCAGTCAGGCGCCGGATCAGGACGTCATCAGCGGCGTGGCCCATGCCAATGCGAATCTGGGGTCGGGCTTTTCGCTGATGAGCGGGGGGCTGGCCACGCGTGTGCGAACCGACGGTCTGTCGGGCGCTTCGACGCAGCGCGATACCTATAGCAGTCAGGTCTGGTCGGGCTATGTCGGACCGTCCTACACGACCCAGCTGGGCGACTTCAACGTCAACAGTTCCTACCGGCTGGGCTACACGCGGGTCGATGACAGCGTGAATCAGAATTTCGGTGGGTTCCAGCCCAGCGGTTCCTTCGCCGATAGCTGGACGCACAGCTTGTTCGGCTCGGTCGGCTTTTCGCCCAATACGGTATTGCCGGGCATCGGCCTGACCGCCAGCGCGGGCTATGATCGCGAAGAGGCCAGCCAGCTCGATCAGCGGTTCGAGGATTTGTGGGGCCGTGTCGATGCGACCGTGCCGGTCTCGCCCACGCTCGCGCTGGTGGGTGGCGTCGGCTATGAGAAGATCGAGATCAGCCAGCGTTCGCCCCAACTGGATGCGGACGGTCTGCCGCTGATTCGCAATGGCCGCTATGTAACGGACAAGAGTTCGCCGCGCGCGCTGATCTATGATTTCGATGACATTATCTGGGACGCCGGTGTGCTGTGGCGGCCAAGCCGTCGCACGACGTTGCAGGCGCGGGTCGGCGAACGTTATGGCGGTATGACCTATCAGGGCAGTTTCCTATGGCAGGGCCGGGACAGCAGCGTTGCGATCATCGTGTTCGACGGCATCGATAGTTTCGGTCGGATGATCACGGCGGACGTTGCCGCTCTCTCGGGCAGCAGCTTCGACGTGGCGCGCAATCCGTTCACCGGGGATATCACCGGCTGCGCTTTCTCGACCACCGGCGGTGGCCAGTGCTTCAACGATGCGCTGTCGGGCATCACCGACGCGAATTTCCGCTATCGCGGCGTGTCGGCGCAATATTCGATGCGGCATGGGCCATGGGGCTGGGGTCTGGGCGCGGGCTATTCGCAGCGCAAGTTCATAACGCCCAACGGCCAGAGCGTGCTGATCCGGGGATCGCGGGACGAGAACTGGTACGGCAACGGGTCGGTGACCTATATGTTCAACGATCGCGACAGCATCGATCTGGTCAGTTACATCAATTATTTCGATGCCAGCGGGGGCCGTCCCGATGTGCTGAACTACGGCGCCTTTACCAGCTATTATAAGGGTCTGTCCCGCCGCCTGTCGGCATCAGCCTCGCTGGGGCTGGACGGGGTGCAGGCGGACGATTTCGAAACGATCATCAGTGCGATGGGGCAGGTTGGCCTGCGCTACGCTTTCTGACGGGTCGGCTTGGGAGACGAGGATATGTACGATCAATATTACGGCTTGCAGGGCCGCCCGTTCCAGCTGACGCCGGACCCCCATTATTATTTCGAGAGCGCGACCCATCGCAAGGCGCTGTCCTATCTGGGCTATGGTCTGGCACAGGGTGAGGGCTTCATCGTCATCACCGGCGATATCGGCGCGGGCAAGACCACGCTGGTCGGCCATCTGATGCAGACGATCGACCCGGCGCGGCTGACCGCGGTCAAGATCGTGTCGACGCAGGTGGAGGGCGACGACATGCTGCGCCTTGC
Organism: Sphingobium sp.; assembly: GCA_020051025.1. Taxonomy (GTDB): domain Bacteria; phylum Pseudomonadota; class Alphaproteobacteria; order Sphingomonadales; family Sphingomonadaceae; genus Sphingobium. The sequence continues at coordinate 2,643 of JAGVJS010000011.1, forward strand.
CGCGCAGCACTTCGGCCTGTCCGTCGATGGCCAGTCGAAGGCGGCGATACTGCATCAGGTCGAAGGTTATCTCTATGCCCAGGCGCGGGCCGGCCGGCGCACCCTGCTGATCGTGGACGAGGCGCAAAACCTGCCCGTCTCCGCGATCGAGGAATTGCGGATGCTCTCCAACTTCCAGTTGGGTGGCCAGTCGCTGTTGCAGATATTCCTGCTGGGCCAGCCAGAATTTCGCGATCTCATCAAGTCGCCCGAACTGGAGCAGTTGCGCCAGCGCGTGATCGCGACTCATCATCTGGAACCGATGATGGCCAATGAGGTGGAACCCTATATTCTCCATCGTCTGGCCATTGCAGGCTGGAATGGGAACCCGTCCTTCACCCCGGGCGCCTTTGCCGCGCTTTATGCCGCCACCGGTGGCGTGCCGCGCCGCCTCAATGCGCTGGCGAGCCGCGTGCTGCTGCTGGGCGCGATCGAGCAACTACACCTGATCGATGAGGAAGTGGTCGGGGCGGTCGTTGCGGACATGGGGCTGGACAGCGATGTGGCGCCCGAACCGGTCGTGCCTTCTGCGCTCGACGCGGCCGAGGAGGTTGAGGCGCCTGTGCCGGCCGCTATTGATGAAGGCGAAATGCAGGATGAGCCGGTAGAACTGGCCGCCGTTGAGGAAGAAGAGGCTGCGGACACGGTCGCACCTTTCGCCTATCAGCCGATATTCGAAGAGCCGGCTGCGCAAGAGACGGTCGCAGAAGATGCCGTCGAGGATGATGCCGTCGAAGAAGATGTTATCGATCTGGATGCCGACTGGGCGCAGCCCGACTGGCACTCCGAGGAAGCCACACCCGCCGTCGAGGCTGTCGATCCGATCGCAGAAGAAGAAGAGGCTCCGGCCTTTGCATCCGGCACGGTCGCGCCCTTTGCGCGCCCGAACTTCCCCGCCTTTGCCCCACCACGCCCGGCGGATTTCGACCCCGAGCCGGTTACGCAGGATGCGGTTGAAGACGCAATAGTGGCTGAGCAGGAAGAGCCTGCGCAGGATGATGTGACAGAAGTCGAGGACTTCAGCGAGCTAGAGCCATTGGCCAAAGCTGAAGAGGAATTGGAGCCTTTGGCGGCGATCGACGCGCCCGATGTGGATGCCCTGCGTGCGGATATGCTGGCAGAGATCGAGGCGCTGCGGGCGGAGATTGCATCACTGCGTGCGATGCAAGCGCACGCGCCTTTCGCTCAGCCGGTCCCCGCGCAGTCGGAAGTCGATCCCGAAGCGCTCAAGGCCTGCTTCACCCTGATCGAGGAACGGTTGGCGGCGCTGGAATTCCGGGCCGAGGAACAGGACACGGCGCTGCGCCGGGTGCTGACCCTGCTGGTCGACTGGGTCGAGCGTGAAGAACAGATGGCAGACCTTCAGGAAGGCGTTGCCGCCTGACCCGTTGTGGCTGTGAATGAGTGAAGTTGGAGTGTCATGCAGAACGCCCTGTCTGTCGATGTCGAGGACTGGTTCCAGGTCGGCGCGTTCGAGCGCACGCTGAAACGTGCCGATTGGGACGGCCTGACCCATAGGGTGGAAGGCAATACTGATGCGGTGCTGGACCTGTTCGCGCAGGCCGACGTCAAGGCGACCTTCTTTACGCTGGGCTGGGTGGCGGAACGCTATCCCGCACTGATGCGGCGCATTGCAGAGGCGGGGCATGAGGTCGCCAGCCATGGCTATGACCATGCCCGCGTCTTCACTTTTACACCCGAGGAATTCCGGGCCGACCTGCGCAAGGCGCGTGGAATTCTGGAAGATGCGAGCGGACAGGCGGTGACCGGTTATCGCGCACCCAGCTTCTCGATCGACCCGCGTACGCCTTGGGCGCATCCGATCCTGGCAGAGGAAGGCTATCGCTATTCCTCCAGCGTCGCGCCGATCCGCCACGACCATTATGGCTGGCCGGACTCGCCCCGATTTGCATGGAAGCCTGTCGACGGGGCGCCGCTGGTCGAATTGCCGGTCACGACCGCGAAATGGGGCAAGCGGACTTTGGCGGCGGGTGGAGGCGGCTTTTTCCGCCTGCTGCCCTATGGCTTTTCGCGCTGGGCGATCCGTCAGGTCAATGACCAGGCCGGACGCCCCGCGATCATCTACTTCCATCCGTGGGAAATCGACCCGGACCAGCCACGCGTCAGCGACGCGCCCCTGCGTTCGCGCCTGCGCCATTACAGCAAACTGTCGGTGATGGCCGCCAAACTACGCCGGCTGACGCGCGATTTCGCCTGGACCCGCGTCGATGCGCTGGCCGATGCGGAAGCGGCGCGCGCGTCATCATGACCGGCAATGCCGCCGATCTGGCGGTCATTACGCTGGACGTCGGCGATGCGTCGCTGGCACAGGCAGCGGAC
>JAGVJS010000159.1 GCA_020051025.1 Sphingobium sp.
ACCGTCGGCGTGCTGGTGCAGGCCAATTATGGCGGCGTGCTGACCATCGCGGGCGTGCCGGTGGGCGTGAAGCTGGGCCGCTACGATTATCGGCAGCAGGTCGACGAGAAAAAGGCGGACGGTTCAGTCGTGATCGTGATCGCGACCGATGCGGCCTTGTCCGACCGCAATCTGCGCCGCGTGGCTGAGCGGGCTTTCGGCGGCATCGCGCGGACGGGATCGAGTTTTTCCAACGGATCGGGCGACTATGCCATCGCCTTTTCCACCAACGCGGCGGTGCGGCGGACGGCGGCGAAGCGATATGCGGTGGCGGCGGTGGAAGAGCTGCCCAATGACCGGGTCTCTCCGCTGTTTCAGGCGACGATCGAGGCGACCGAGGAGGCGGTGCTGAACGCCCTGTTCAAGGCGCAGACGGTGGTGGGCCATCGCGGCACGGCGGAAGCCCTGCCGCTCGATAAGGTGTTACCGATGGTGAAGCGGCAAAACGCCCAATAGCCGTTCGCTTCGAGCGCAGTCGAGAAGCGGCCAGAACCGCGCTTTACGTTTCTCGACTTCGCTCGAAACGAACGGATCATTTTCTCATGAAAAAGGCCGGGCAGCACTATCGCCGCCCGGCCTTAAATCCGATCAGGCAGCGACCGGCTGCTTGGCGACCGAGGCGCCGTGGATTTCGTCGATCGCTTCGCCGAGCGAGGCGTTGAATTCCTCGTCGGTCATCTGGTGGCGCAGATCGTTGAGCAGCGCGCGGCTGAAGCTGGCGATGATGCCGCGGTTCTTGGCCAGTTCGACGCAGGCTTCGGGACGGGCAAAACCACCCGACAGGGCAACGACGCGCAGCACGGCGGGATGATCGACCAGCGGATCGAACAGGCCGGCCTTGGCGGGCAGCGACAGTTTCAGCATCACCTGAACACCATCTTCCAAGGCATCGAGATTCTTAAGGATTTCCTCCAGCAAAATCTGGTCGGCCTCGGCGCGTTCGGGCGACTTGATGTTCACTTCCGGCTCGATGATCGGCATCAGGCCACCGGCCAGTACCTGGCGGCCGACTTCAAACTGCTGCGCGACCACGGCGGCGATGCCTTCGCGGTTGGCCAGGTTGATGACCGAACGCTCCTTGGTGCCGAACACGCCCAGCCCCTTGGCGCGGGCGAGCAGCGTGTCGAGGCCGGGATTGGGCTTCATCAGTTGCACGCCGTTCGCCTCATCCTCCAGCCCCTTGTCGATCTTGATGAAGGGCACCACGCCCCGTTCGATCAGTGCGGTGGGCGTCGGCTTGCCGTCAACGGTGCCGTCCATCGTGCGCTCGAACAGGATCGCGCCCAGCACCTTGTCTCCGGTGAAGGGCGGCGCGGTGATGACGCGACTGCGCATCGCGTGGATCAGGCCGAACATTTCCTCTTCGCTGCCCCAGGCGCCTTCCTCGACGCCATAGCCCTTGAGCGCCTTGGGCGTGGAACCGCCGCTCTGGTCGAGCGCGGCGATAAACCCTTCGCCCGTCGCGATCTTCTGCTTCATGTCCTGATCCAGCATCTGCACATACCTTCCCTTGGGCGCCACCATCTGGCGGCACGAAATTTGACTGTCGGCGGATGCTCCACCACCCACCTGCCGGGTGCGACTTTATATCGATGATCGCCGGTACGGGGCTGGTAGCCAGTCCCATGCCGCATCGCAAGGCGGATCACCGGGATTTTTGGCCGGAAACGTGCTGCGTCGCACAATGAATCCGGCGCCAACGGGTTGAAAGGTTGCGTCCTGAGACCCATAGGGCAGGCATGACCAGCATCGCTGCCTCCAAACCCGCCGACCTGTCCCCCGCCGCCATATTGCTGATGGCAGCCGGCTGCGGCGTGATGGTCGCCAATCTCTATTATGCACAGACGCTGATCGACGTGATCGGGCCGGAAATCGGCATGTCGGCCAGCGTCGCGGGCCTCATCACGACGCTGACGCAACTAGGCTATGGCGCCGGCCTGTTTCTGGTGGTGCCGCTGGCCGACCTGTTCGAAAACCGGCGGATCGTGCTGACGTCGATCGTCGCGACGATCATCGGGTGCATCGCCATCGCCTTTTCCAACGGGCCGACCAGCTTCCTGGTCGCGTCGATCCTGACCGGCGTGGGCGCGACCGGGGCGCAGGTGCTCGTCCCCCTCGCCTCCCACCTCGCCAGCCCGGAAAAACAGGGTCGCGTGGTCGGCACAGTGATGAGCGGCCTGCTGTTTGGCATTATGCTGTCGCGCCCAGTTGCGAATTTCCTTGCCGGATCAGTCGGATGGCGCGCGACCTTCATCGTGTCGGCCATCGCCATGGCCATGGTCGGGATTGCGCTGCTCGCAGCCTGCCCCAAGCGCCAGCCCAAGGGCGGCATGCACTATGGGCAGGTGCTGGCATCCACTTTCTCCCAACTGGTGGTGCATCGCGTGGTGCGGATGCGGGCCTTCTATCAGGCGGCGATGTTCGCGGCGTTCAACCTGTTCTGGACCGCCGCGCCGCTGGCGCTGATCCATGAGTTTCAGTTGGGTCATGCCGGCATCGGCGCCTTTGCGCTGGCGGGGGCCGGCGGCGCGCTGGTGGC
>JAGVJS010000246.1 GCA_020051025.1 Sphingobium sp.
CCCGCGCCGCACATGTAGAGGCCCTTCACCGGCCCGCGATAAGCGCCGTTGCCCAGCACCGGGCGCGCCGCCCACATCTGGTCCAGCGTCAGATTGCCGTGCATGATGTCGCCGCCGACCAGGCCGAACTTGCGCTCCAGATCCAGCGGCGAATGAATCTGCCGCGCGATCACGCTTTTTGCGAACCCCGGGGCATGGGCCTCCACCGTCGCGATGATATGGTCCGCCGCCGCGTCCCGCTCCTCATCCCAGCTTCTTCCGTCCGGCAGTTCCGGCGCGAATTGCTGGCAGAACAGGCTGGCGACATGGCACCCCTCCGGCGCCAATGTGTCGTCAATGGTCGACGGGATCAGCATCTCCACGATCGGCGCCTTCGACCATCCATCGCGCTTCGCGTCCAGAAACGCCCGGTCCATATAATCCAGCGTCGGCGCGATAATGATCCCCGACTGATGATGTTCGCCCACGCCGGGCAGGCAGGTGAAGTTGGGCAGGGCGGACAGCGCCACATTCATGCGGAACGTGCCCGATCCCGCCTTGAACGCCTTGATGCGCTTCACGAAATCGGCCGGCAGGTCGGCCGGGTCCATCATCCGCTCATAGAGCAGCTTCGGCCCGACATTGGCGATCACCGCGCCGCCCATCACCTCCTCGCCGCTGTCCAGCTTCACGCCGATCGCGCGCCCGCCATCCACCAGCACCGATGCGACCGGCGCCTCCAGACTGATCTCCACACCCATGGCGGTCACAACCTTTGCCATGATCTGCGTGATCGTCCCCATGCCGCCGACGCTATGGCCCCAGGCGCCCTTCTTGCCATTCACCTCGCCGAAGACATGGTGCAGCAGCACATAGGCGCTGCCGGGCGTGTCGGGGCTGGCATAATTGCCGACTACCGCATCGAATCCGAAGGCCGCCTTCACCGCATCGCTCTCGAACCAACTGTCGAGGAAGCTGCGTGCCGACTTGGTGAACAGGTCCAGCACATCGCGCTGCTGCTCCAGTCCCAGCCCCGCGACCCGCCGCCCCTGTTTCAGCGCCTCCACGATCATGGTCAGCCCGTCGCCGACATTGGGCGGGCTTTTCAGCACCAGATCGCGCAGTATATCGGCCACCACCTCCAGAGCATCATAATAGGCCGGCAGAGCCTCGGCGTCTTTCGCACTGAATTTGCGGAACTCGGCCTGCGTCTTCTCCAGCCCGCCGCCCAGCTTCAGATAACCGCCATCCTCCTGCGGCAGGAAATTGCTGATCGGCCGTTCGATCACGCGATAGCCATGGTCGGCCAGCTTCATGTCGCGGATGACCTTGGGATGGAGCAGGCTGACCGTGTAGCTGGCGGTCGAATTGCGGAAGCCGGGATGGAACTCCTCCGTCACCGCTGCCCCGCCGACGATATCGCGCCGCTCCAGGATGCGCACCTTGTACCCCGCCCGCGCCAGATAGAAGGCGCAGACAAGACCATTATGCCCGCTGCCAATGATGACCGCATCGTAGGATTTGCTCATTCCACCGCTCCCACATCCGTTCGTTTCGAGCGAAGTCGAGAAACGCCTGCGCTGCTCATGCCCTGCTGCTCCACCCCATACCCGGCGCCTTATGCAGCCGCGCCTGCGGAATCGCCTCGCGCACCCGCCCGCAAAAATGCCGCAGCGCCACTTCCTGTTCGCTCAAGGGGCCGACGCTGAAGCTGGCCGACGCCATCCCCGCCTGCACCCGCCCGACCAGCGCGGTATCCTCGGCATTGACCTGCCGGTTGATCCGCCAGTTGAGGTAGCGCGCCGCCTTCATCTCCCGGCGGTCATCGGGCAGGGCATAGCTGATCTCCCGGATCAGCGTCTGCGTCGGCGACACCGGCAGCCAGGCCATGAAGTCCACCTGATCGGGATAGATGTCGAAGGCGAAATTGGGCCACAGCTTATAATAGGTCCACAACCGCTGCCGTTCGGGCGGCAAATGCGGCACGGCAGGCAGGAAATGCTGATAGGCCCGCTCGGACAGGTTGGCCGATGGTCGATCCAGGATCGGCCCCCACATCTTGTCGGCATGGGCGGAGGCTTCCACGCCATAGCCATCACCCATCAGCCGCTTTAACCCCGGATGCGCCACCGCGATATGCAGTCCGTCCGAATAATTGTCGCCGATATTCTTCCAGTTCACATCGCGCGGCCGCAACGTCACCCGCCCCAGCGCGCGCATGTCGCCAAAGCGATAGGGCGCGACCTCGGCCTCATAGGGCGCCATCATCTGCGCCACGGATGGCCCGCCATCATCGGCCAGCCGCACGAACAGGAAGCCCTGCCAACTGTCCACCTCGACGCCCGCCAGCCCATGATCGCCCATCGCAAACCCCGCGCCATAGCTCGCCTTCATCGGCACGCCGGACAGTTGCCCATCCTGTTCATAGGTCCACCCATGATAGGGGCAAACCAGCTTCTTCGCGCAGCCGCTGGCCTCGTCCACGATCCGCGCCCCGCGATGACGGCAGACATTGGTAAAGGCGCGCACGGTGCCATCGCCGCCGCGCATCACGATCACGCTTTCGCCGACATAATCCAGCGTATGGAAATCGCCGGGGAAGGGAATGTCGCTCTCATGACAGACGACCTGCCAGGACGGGCGGAAGATGCGCTCCACCTCCGCCCCGAAAAACTCGGCATCGGCATAGGTCCAGGCCGGCAGGCTCCATCCCGCGTCGGGATCATTGCCGGACAATGGCCGCACCACTTCCCCTTCTGTCACGTCGAACGCCCCCCGGCCTCGGTATGCTTTACGTCTGTATAACAGCTTTCCGCAAAAGTCGATTCACCTGTCCAACTCGCCGTCTCAATCCGTGCTCGGATCACGCTCCACCTGCGCGCCATAGCGCCGTGCCAGCCAGGCGCAGGCCATCAGCTGGATCTGGTGGAAGACCATGATCGGCAACAGGATCGGCCCGACAGCCGCCGCCGGGAAAAGCACGCCGGCGATCGGTACGCCCGACGCCAGACTCTTCTTCGACCCGCAAAATTGCAGCACGATCGCATCTTCGCGCGACAGGCCCAGCATCCGCCCCAGCAACAGCGTGAACAGCAGGATCGCGACCAGCATCGCAATGCACAGGCCCGCCAGCACCAGCAGTTCCTCGCTCGAAACCTTGGCCCACAGCCCTTCGACCACGGCAGCGGAAAAGGCGGCATAGACGACCAGCAGAATCGACCCGCGATCGACCCGCCCGATCATCGCCTTGTGCCGCGCCACGAACCCGGCGATCCACGGCCGCAGCAAATGGCCGGCAACGAAGGGCAACAGCAGTTGCAGCACGATCCCCTCGGCCGACGACAGAGAAATCAGGCTGCCGCTACCGCTCTTCTGCATCAACAAGGCGACCAGCACCGGCGTCAGGAAAATCCCCAGCAGGTTGGAGAAGGAGGCGCTGACCACGGCGGCGGCGACATTGCCCCGCGCGATCGCGGTGAAGGCGATGGACGATTGCACCGTCGACGGCAGCAATGTCAGGAAAAGCAGGCCAGCCCGCATATCCTGCGGCACGAAGCCGAATCGGCCGATCAGCAGCCCCAGCAGCGGGAAGGCGGCAAAGGTCGTTGCCAGTGTCGCCAGATGCAATTTCCACGCTTTCGCCCCGCTCCAGATTGCTTCCCGCGACAATTTTGCGCCATGCAGGAAAAAAAGCAGCACGATGCCGGCATCTGCGATCCAGTCAGCGATCCGTGCCCCATCACCCCGCGCCGGCAGGATCGACGCTAGGGCAACGGTGGCGATCAGCAGCATCAGGAACGGGTCGAGGGCTTGGCGCAGGCGGTTCATGGCTATTCCGGGTCGAGCGATGGATTGCGGCGGGGGATAGACGCAGGCTCCTGCCTGCGCCAACAATTTCCCCTTGGACAGTTGCAAGGAGAGGCTCCCCATGAGCGAGCATATCGCGATCACCGAACATCAGGGCGTCGTGGAAATCATGATCGACCGCGCCGACAAGAAAAACGCGCTGACCGCACCCATGTATCGCGCTATGACCGCCGCGCTGGCCGACGCTTCCACGCGTACCGAAATCGGCGCGGTGCTAATTGCGGGGCAGGGCGATGCCTTCTGCGCCGGCAATGACCTGAAGGACTTCATGGCAGGGCCGGAGGGCGGGGCGGCTGCCTTCGACTTCATCCGGGCCATTGCCGCCTTCGACAAGCCTCTGGTCGCGGCGGTGCAGGGCCTCGCCGTCGGCGTCGGCACGACCATGCTCTTCCACTGCGACCTCATCTACGCCGCGCCGGATGCGCGCTTCGTCATGCCTTTCGTCAATCTGGGCATCGTGCCGGAAGCCGGCTCCAGCCTGCTCGCGCCGGCCGTGCTGGGCCATGCCAGGGCGGCGGCGATGCTGCTCC
>JAGVJS010000200.1 GCA_020051025.1 Sphingobium sp.
ATATGGTGCGCATCTCGATCGGTTGCGAGGATGCGGACGATCTGATCGCCGATTTCGCGCAGGCGCTGCGGCAGATCGGGTAAGCCATGACACGTCCTATATTATTGGTGGGCCAGCCGCTGCTGGCGCCCTTATTACCGCTGTTGCGGACGGGCCATGACGTCATCGCCCTGTGGGAATCACCAGCGCCCGACCAATTGAACGCAGTCGATGCGCTGGTTTGGGCTGGCGAATTTCCGCTTGGTCGCGACCTGATGGATGCGATGCCGCGCCTGACCCTCATTGCCTGCTTCACCGTCGGCTATGACGGCGTGGACTTGGCTCTGGCGCGGGAACGCGGCATCGCCGTCGCCCATGCTGGCAACGCCAATGCGGAGGATGTGGCCGACCATGCCATCGGCCTGATGCTGGCCCAGCGCCGCTGGATCGTGGCCGGGGACCGCCAGTTGCGCGCCGGCCAATGGACGATCGAAAGCAAGACGCGCACCCGGTCGATGAATGGGGCGCGATTGGGCATTGTGGGGATGGGCGCCATAGGCGTCGCTGCGGCAGAACGCGCGCAGGCGATGAAGATCGCGATCCAATGGTGGGGCCCACGGCCCAAGCCCGACTTGCCCTGGCCAAGGACGGACGATGTCGTGACCCTGGCGCGCGAGAGCGATATATTGCTGGTGGCGTGCCGTGCCGATGCGCACAATCGTGGCATGATCGACGCGCATATCCTCGACGCGCTGGGACCGGAGGGACTGTTGGTGAATGTCGCTCGCGGGCAGTTGGTGGATGAAGGCGCACTGATCGACGCGCTGCGAAGCGGTCGTCTGGGCGGCGCTGCCCTGGACGTGTTCGACCCGGAACCTACCGATCCGGTTCGCTGGGCCGATGTGCCAAACATCGTGCTGACCCCGCATACCGGCGGCGCGACGCATGAAGCGGTCGGACGAATGGCTCAGGCGCTGATGGCGAACCTGAACGCCCATTTCGCCGGCGCGACGCTGCCAAGCCCGGTCACGGACATAATATTGGAAAGAGGCTGAACATATGGATTCGGGAGGGGGCGAAAGCCTTTTCCCGAAACACATGGCGTAAGTGCATCATTGCGGCAACGGAATAGCCGGACCGATGCGGCCAAACCACAATTCGTCAGATTCCATGAAACAGCAGCGCAAAAGGCCGAATCAGAATTTGAAGACCGTGCCCAGATAGACCGCCTGGCTGTCCTGGCGATCATCCGTCATCGGGGTCAGGCGACCGGCCACGCTGTTATTGTAGCGCACACCGGCGGTGACATTCAGGTTGCGAGTCAGCGAATAGCTGCTGGCCAGATCCAGCGAATAATCCTTCTCTGCCGAAGGATTGCGGACCGTTGCGGTTGCACCCGGCTCACGACGGGTTTCCAGCATCACCTTGGTGCTGAAGCGATCCTTCTTGCCGTCATCCAGCGAGAAATTCTTGGCATCGACCATGGTCTGGACCGGCACCGGGTCCAGCGCCTTGCGACCCACCGCATCGGGCAGGGCGAACTTGCGCCAGTTATGCGCACCGTTCAGGCTGAAGGCTACCGGCTTGATGTCGACCGTATCGAGCGGACGGTTAATGGCCACGCGATCGTCACCCGCCGCGCGCACCATCACGGTGACAGAGCGCTGACCGCTCAGCGAGCCACTGGTCGGGGTGAAGCGGAAGCTGCGCTGATTGGCAGACGCCACGATCCTGGCATAAGCTGCGGCGAGGCGCGGATCTTTGATCGTCGGGGTAAAGGAGCCGATGCTGCCCAGCGAAGCAGGCGCTTCAGGGCGCTGACGTGCAAGATCGGTGACCGCACCGATCGCAGGAGACAGCAGAAAGCCAGCCACGGCCAGTGCCGCGCCCGATCCCGCCAAATATCCCCTTGTGCTACGCATGACCCGACTCTTGTTCCCGCCCGATATATTTGACAACGCCCTACACCGCAAAAGCCTCCATTGGCTAGGGGCGGAGAGGCTTTTTGTCGGAGCTGTTGCACGGAATACACAGAGTCGGAGGCAAGGAAGTGAACGCTACCAATGCGACCCGTCGCACATGTGCGGGCGCTGTCCCATGCAAGCCCTTGCCCCATGGCGCACGACCACTATAGAAGCGGGCAGTTTTTCGTCTTTTCTAGCTAGGACATGCCTGATGGTCCGCCGCCTTTCCGCTCCCGCAACCGCCGGCCTTCTGCTGGCCGCGATCCTGCCGCTCGCCGCTTGCGGTGGCGGTTCCAAGGACCGGCCCAAGGCCGACCTCGCCGCTTCGAAGGTGACGACGATCGGCGTGAACGCTTATCTGTGGCGTGCGTCGCTCGATACCCTGTCCTTCATGCCGATGGTGCAGACCGATTCGAACGGCGGCGTGATCGTCACGGATTGGTACACCAATCCCAACACGCCTACGGAACGGATGAAGCTGACCGTATCGATCCTGGACCAGGATCTGCGCGCCGACGCGCTGCGTGTCGCGGCCAGCCGCCAGGTCAGTCAGGGTGGCCAGTGGGTCGATGCCCCGGTCGCCGCTGCGACCGTGCAGAAGCTGGAAGAAGTCATCCTCACCAAGGCGCGCGACCTGCGCCGTTCGGCGATCGGCTGAACCCACCGCTTTCCGGGTGCTGTAGCGCCCTGTTTTCAAACCCTTCGGGCTGGGCTTCGCGAAAGGCCCAGCCCGCCCGCATTTGTAAGGACATGACATGCAGAGGCGCTTCAACCCGCTGGACGCAGACGCACGCTGGCAGGCGACCTGGGACAAGCAGCAGAGCTTCAAGGCGGACGACGCCTCGACCAAGCCGCGCAGCTATGTGCTGGAGATGTTCCCCTATCCGTCGGGGCGCATCCATATCGGCCATGTCCGCAATTACTCCATGGGCGACGTGCTGGCGCGATTCCGCCGGATGACCGGCCATGAAGTGCTGCACCCGATGGGCTGGGATGCCTTCGGCATGCCGGCGGAAAATGCGGCGATGGAAAAGAAGGTCCATCCCGGCAGCTGGACCCGCGACAATATCGCCAACATGCGCGCGCAGCTGAAGAAGCTGGGCTTCGCGATCGACTGGAGCCGCGAACTCGCCACCTGCGAGCCAGACTATTATGGCCATGAACAGGCTTTGTTCCTGGACATGCTGGAAGCAGGCCTGGTCTATCGCAAGGAAAGCGCGGTCAACTGGGATCCGGTCGACATGACCGTGCTGGCGAACGAGCAGGTGATCGACGGGCGCGGCTGGCGCTCGGGCGCGCTGGTCGAGAAGCGCAAGCTGAGCCAGTGGTTCCTGAAGATCACGCAATTTGCCGACGACCTGCTGGAGGGCCTGAAGGGTCTGGACCAGTGGCCCGACAAGGTGCGCACGATGCAGGAAAACTGGATCGGCAAGTCGGTCGGCTTGGCTTTCCACTTCAAGCCGGTCGCGCCGTTCGACACCCAGATCGAAGTCTATTCAACCCGCCCGGACACCATCTTCGGCGCCAGCTTCGTTGCGATCGCGGCGGACCATCCGGTCGCGCAGGCGGTGGCCGCGAACAACCCGGACGCGGTCGCCTTCATCGAACAGTGCAAGGAAGGCGGCACCACGGCGGCCGAACTGGAAACGGCGGAAAAGCTGGGCTTTGACACCGGCCTGACCGTCGCGCATCCGTTCGATCCTGACTGGCATCTGCCGGTCTTCATCGCCAATTTCGTGCTGATGGACTATGGCACCGGCGCCGTCATGGGCGTGCCCGCGCATGACCAGCGCGACCTGGACTTCGCGCGCAAATATATGCTGCCCGTGGAACGTGTCGTCGCGCTGGAAGGCGAAGCCGACACACCGATCCACAATGAAGCCTATACCGGCCCCGGCCATCTGGTGAACTCCCGCTTCCTGGACGGCATGGCGGTCGAGGAGGCCAAAGCCGCCGTCATCGCCCGCGCGCAAGGCGAAGGCTGGGGCGAGGGCAAGACCGTGTTCCGCCTGCGCGACTGGGGCGTTTCGCGCCAGCGTTACTGGGGCACGCCGATCCCGGTTATCCA
>JAGVJS010000400.1 GCA_020051025.1 Sphingobium sp.
GCCGGTCGCCAGATCCTCCGGCAGGCCGATGGAGATCGCCGCCGTCCCCGCGGGATCGCGCAGCAGCAGCGCGGCATCCTCATTCAGCAGCAAGATCCGCCGGGCATGACCGATCAGCCGCTCGCCCATCGCCGTCAGGCATACCGGCCGCGCCGACCGGTCCACCAGCCTGTGCCCCGCCATCGCCTCCAGCCGGCCGATCTGCTGGCTGATGGTCGACTGGGTCATGTTCAGCCGCTCGGCCGCATGGGTGAAATTGCCGCTGTCGGCAATGGCGACAAGGCTGCGCAGCAGGCGGGGATCAAACATGGCCGTCATTATCATTCTGCATGCTATCCATGCCAACATGTAATTTGCGCATGATGGTGGAGCCGTTAAAATCCCGCATCCCCTCTGGAGCGCCGACCGACGATGAAGACCCTGCTGGCCACCACTCTGCCCCTGATCGCGCTGATCGCCTCCCCCGCGCTCGCCGCCCCGCAACAGGCGGACATGATCATCCGCCATGTCTCCGTCATCGACGTTGAGCAGGGCCGCGCCAACGCCGATCAGGCCGTGGTCCTGCGCGGCGCGGACATCGTCGCGGTCGGCCCGGACAAGACCATCGCCAAAGACTGGCAAACCACCGGCACGATCGAGGGCAAGGGCCGCTTCCTCATCCCCGCGCTCTGGGACATGCACGTCCATTTCGGCGGCGGCCCGGACCTGATCGAGGAGAATAAGGCGCTCCTCCCCCTCTATGTCGCCCATGGCATCACCACCATCCGCGACTGTTCGGGCGATCTGCCCGACACTGTCCTGCAATGGCGCCACGACATCGCCAGCGGCAGCCTGTTCGGCCCGCGCCTCCTCACCTCCGGCGCGAAGATCGAAGGGATCGCGCCCGTCTGGAAGGGCACGATAGAGGTCGGCAGCAAGGCCGATGTGGATGCCGCCATCACCCGGCTCCAGCAGCGCGACAAGGTCGATTTCGTCAAGATCACCGACAGCACATTGAAGCCCGACCTGTTCCTCTACGCCGTGTCTCAGGCAAAGGCGCATGGCCTGCGCAGTTCGGGGCATATCCCGATGGCGCTGACCGTCGGCCAGGCGGTGGATGCCGGCATCAGTTCGATCGAGCATCTCGACTATGCCTATAAGGCCGGCGTGAAGGACGAAGCCGCCATCGCCGCCGATTTCGCCGCCGGCCGCATCGACCGGGCGGAGGCCAATCGCCGGCTCGACAGCGGTTTCGACACCGCCACCGCCATGGCCGCCTATCGCAATTTTGCGAGCAAGGGCGTGTTCGTCACCCCGACCCTGAATGGCAGCCGCATCCTCACCTATCTCGACCGCGATGCCCATGCGAACGATCCCTATCTCGCCTATATCGGGCCGAAGCTGCGCAAGACCTATGACTGGCGCATCCAGCGCGCGGCGGGTGCGGATGCCGCCGCCATCGCCGCCCGCCACGATCATTTCGAACGCATGGCCGCCATCTTGCCGCTGTTGCAAAAGGCCGGCGTCACGATCATCGCGGGCACCGATGCAGGCTTCCTCAACAGCTTCAACTATCCCGGCATCGGCCTGCATGACGAACTGTCGCTGTTCGTGAAGGAAGGCCTCACCCCCGCCCAGGCGCTCTCCGCCGCCACCCGTGCCGGCCCCGCCTGGTCCGGCCAGCTCGATCGCTATGGCAGCGTCGCAAAGGGCAAAGCCGCTGACCTCGTTCTGCTCGACCGCAATCCGCTCAAGGACATCGAAGCCACCCGCGCCATCGCCACCGTCGTCATGCGCGGCAAAGCCTATGACCGCGCCGCGCTCGATACGATGCTGGCGGACACAAAGGCCAAGGTCGCGGACTGGAACAAGGTGCCCTGAATCCTCCCCGTTCGTTCCGAGCATAGTCGAGAAACGTGAAGCGCTACCCTGACCGCTTCCCGACTTCGCTCGAAGCGAATGGGAAGGGTAGCGCCATCCTGTGCGCAGTCGAGAGTGCGTTCCACTTCGATTGCATCCATTTCCACCATGCGTTACCACGTTCCACAAAATGGACATGTGGAGATGAAGATGCGCGCAAAAGGGTTGGCTCTGACGGGACTGCTGCCGCTGCTGGTCGCCGCGGCCCCGACACCCAAACCGGCCAGCTGGATCGACGCCACGACCGGCCACCGCATCGTCCGGGTGGATGACCGCCCCGGCAATTACGGCCTTTATTTCAACTATAACCCGTTCACCCCGGACGGGAAGCGGATGATCTATCTGACGCCCGAAGGCATCCGCGTCGCCGACACCAGCAACTGGACCACGAAGCTGGTCCTGAAGGAAAAGATCGACCGGCTGCTGTTCGTCGGCAACCGTGCACCGGTCGCTTATTACAGCACCAGCCCGATCGGCAATGAAGCCGCCTCCACCATCTGGTCGGTCGATCTCGATACCGGCAAGCGCCGCCGCATCGCCGACCTGCCAGGCGGCCGCATCGCCTCTATCAATGCCGACGACACGCTGCTCGCCGGCCATCGCGAACTGGAGCCGCTACCCGCCGCCATCGCCGCGCAGGGCAATCGCGATCCCAAAACCGGCTCCCCCACCTATGCCGCCAACGGCCCGGACGGGAAACCCCTACCCTTCGCCATCGCCAAGGAACAATGGATGGCAAAGCGCCTCGCCGCCGGGGTGCCGATGGAAATCTTCACCATCGACATCCGCACCGGCGAGCGCAGAACGGTGACGCAATCCAAGGACTGGCTGAACCACGTCCTTTTCTCGCCATCGGACCCGACCCTGCTATCCTATTGCCATGAAGGGCCGTGGCAGAAGGTCGATCGCATCTGGACCATCCGCACCGACGGCAGCCAGAAGACGAAGGTGCATCAGCGCACATTTCAGGGCGAGATCGCCGGCCATGAATATTGGGCACCCGACGGCCGCACCATCTGGTACGACCTGATCCAGCCCATGGACACGCGCTGGCTCGCCAGTCTGGACGTGGTCAGCGGCAAGCGCGTCTGGTATAAATTGGGCGAAGGGCAAGGCAGCTATCATTACAGCTCCTCGCCTGACAGCCGCATCTTCTCCGGCGACGGCAATGACGCAGGCAAATATATCAGCCTCTTCCGCCCCCGCGCCGATCCCAATCCCCGTGTGCCCGATACGCTGGACGGCGACAGGCTGATCGCGGCCGGCGACCTGCAAACCGAGCGCCTCGCCGACCTGTCGAAACAGGATTACACCCTCGAACCCAACCAGCATTTCACGCCCGACGGCAAATGGCTGGTCTACCGCGCCAATGTGGAGGGCAAGCCGGCCATCTACGCGGTTGAAGTGGCGAAGGCGCAGTAACGTCCAAACTCCGTTCGCTTCGAGCGAAGTCGAGAAGCGCCGGGACCGCACTTCTCGTTTAGCTTCGCCGCACTCGGCTCTGTCCCGTTTCTCGACTTCGCTCGAAACGAACGGATGTTGTTTTCACGCACTCGCCGCCGACGTCTCGCTCAGCGCTTTGAACTGCTCCATCATCTGGTCCCATCCGGGATGAAAGCCCATTGCCTCATGCCGCGCCTTCGCCTCCGCGGTCCAGTGCCGCGCGGTCGCGGTAAAGCGGGTGCCTTCCCCTTCATCCTCGAACCGCCAGAGCGCGGTGATAAATGCCTCCTGCGGAATCCAGCCCAACGCATAGGCATCGGTCGTCACGACGAGTTCGTTCGGCACTACCTCCAGGAACACGCCCTCCATCGGCCCGGTTTCCTCACCATCGGGGCCGAACATCTGCACCGCGCTGCGGCCGCCGGGGCGCATATCCTCCTCGATCACCTCGGCCCGCCAGGGCTTGGGGCAGAACCATTCCTCCTTCAGGTCGGTCCACACTTTCCAGCAGATCGCGCGCGGCGCAGCGATATGGCAGGTGACGGACAATTCATGGTCTGCGCTGCTCATGCGGCTTCCCCTTCAAAGGCCGCCTGCATCGCGGCGGTGTCCAGTTTCCGCATGGTCATCATCACCCCCATCATCCGGGCGATGCCCTCGCGATCGTCGGTCTTGTAATTATCCATGATCTGCCGCGTCACCAGCTGCCAGCTCAGGCCATATTTGTCCGTCACCCATCCGCACGGCCCATCCTTGCCGCCATCGGCGGTCAGCGCGTCGAAATGCCGATCCAGTTCCGCCTGATCCTCGCACGCCACCGACAGCGATATCGCCTCGTCAAAGGTGAATTGCGGCCCGCCATTCAGCGCCTGATAGCTTTGCCCGAACAAAGTGAACTCGACCAGCAGCACGCTCCCGCCCGGCAAGGGCGAAGGCGACGGGTTTTCCTGCGGATAGTAACTGACATGGTCGATCGACCCGCCAAAGACGGACACATAGAAACGCGCCGCCTCCTCGGCCTTGCCGTCAAACCAGAGGCAGGGGGAAATCTTGCTCATCACGCCGCCCCCTTGCTGCCCACCAGCGCAAACATCGCGCCCTGCGGATCGCTCGCCTGGATGATCCAGCCACCGCCCGGCACTTCCATGGGGCCATTCAGCACGGTGCCGCCGCCGGCCTTTACCCGCTCGACCGCCGCGTCGATATCGCCGACGACGAAATAGAAGAGCCAGGCCGGCCGGGGCATTTCCTTCGGGCACGGCATGATGCCGCCCGACATGTCCTGAAAATCGCCGCCGCCGGTCTGGGACACCAACTGGTAACTGCCCATCTCGCCCATATCCATGGCGTCGCCGGTCGTCCAACCGAACTGCCCGGTGTAGAAGGCCAGATCCTTGTCGAAATCCCCGGCATAGAGTTCATGCCAGCCGACATGGCCCGGCGCCATGGGGGGAGCCGCCTCCATGCGGTCAGGACTCGATCCCTTGAGCAGCATGAACACCGCGCCGCCCGGATCGGCCATCACCGCAAAGCGCCCGACGCCCGGAATATCTTCCGCCGCCCGCATCAGGGCATCGGTGATGCCCTTTTCGCTCGCGGCGTGCCCGGCGTTGGGGATGATCTTGAATTCCGCCTGCGGCCAGGCCTTGTGCAGATCCAGATCGGAAGAGC
>JAGVJS010000092.1 GCA_020051025.1 Sphingobium sp.
GGCGGCCAGCTTGCCCGCGTCGGACGCCAGCACTGCATTGGCGGCGGGGCCGGCGTAATGGACGCTGCCGCGCAGCGTCTGCGCGATGGAGCCATCGTCATTCATGACGGTCGCTTCCAGTGCATTGTCGCCGGGATTGAGGCCGATGCCGGACCATTTGGCGATGGCGACATCGCCATCCATATCGGTCGCGTCATAGGCCAGCGCGCCAACCAGCACGCCGTTGAGGCGCAGCGCGACCTTCTGCCCGGCATGATGCTGGACGACGACGCGTGTGGAGGGCGAGCGGGGATTATAGCCTGCGGTTGGAAACAGCAGCGCGATGCCGGCACCCTGCCCGGTGAACCATTCGCGATTTCCGGCGGCCTCGGCCGCATCGGGAGCGACCGGCAGAGCGTCGACTGTGCTGGCGACAGCAATGCCGGTCAGGCGCAACTGAAAATCGACACGCTTCAGCAGGCCGCCGTCGCTTTCCACGAAGCGGGAGACGGCGCTGCCGGCCTGGCGGGTGTCGGCATCGCACGGCGACGGGGCATGGCTGGCGGGCAGGCTGGCACTGTCGATCTGTACGATATGGCGGCCGGGACGTACCGCTTCGAAATGGTATAGGCCGTCTTTGTCGGTGACGACATAATTGCCATCCTCCATCAGGATGCGGATGCCGGCTACGCCCTTGCGCCCGCTGGCCGGTGCGTTGCAGTCGCCCTCGGTCACCCTGCCGGCGACGGTAAAACCGTCGGTGAAGAGCAGGGCGCCGATGCGGACCGATGCGGCAGCTTCGTTGCTGGTAGCACCGGCTGAGCCAGACGCGAGCACGCGGTTGAGTGCCTCGCCGCGCGGCGCGCCGGGTGCGACGGAGACGACATAGCGCACTTCCGCCGTCTTGCCGGCAGGCAGGGTCGGGACGGAGAAGTCGAGCGTGCGGCCGTCTGTCGCGATCAGCGGTTCATCCGCACCGCGGGTCGATCCTCGCTCATAGCGCAGGCCGGTGGGCAAAATGTCGGTCAGGTGGATGCTGTTGGCCTCCGCATCGGAGCGGTTGTCAACACGGACCAGATATTGAATGAAATCACCCGGCGAAGCTTCACGCACTGACGCCGTTTTGGTCAGCAGCAGGCGGGTATCGCCGATACGATCAAGCGGAATGTCTGCGATGAAGGGTTCGGGATCCTTGAGCGTAAAGATGCCACCGAAAGAAGCCTCATTCAGCATGAAACCATGATTTTGCGGGCCGCGCAGCTTCTCCAGATCCGCCCTGCTGCGGGCTGACGGGGCGCTGTAATGGGTCGGCGGGGTAACGCGCAGATGGTAGCGGCCCGGCGCGGTCAGCGGAAAACGGTAATTGCCTTGGGGAAATTTGTAGCTGCGGCCGCTGGCGTCGGTGGCGCTACCGCCGCTGATCACGGTGGCGGGGTAGGCGCTTACACCATCGTCGCCGAAAACCTTGGCCGGCTGGTCGCTGTCGTCCAGCAAGGTGACGGTCGCGCCATCAACCAGCGCCCCGGTTTGGGAATCGAAGACATAACCAGTCGGGTCGATCAGGATCGAACTCGTCGAGCCGTAGCTATAATCGTCCTCGCTGAAGCTGAGCGTCAACTCTGCCCCGCGATCGAGCGTCGGGTCGCAGGGGGAAGATGAACCATCATCGCCCTTCGGTACGCCGCCGGCGAAAACGCCGGTGTCGGGACCGGTCTCCAGCAGCGGAATCGTGCTGGTCAGATATTGGGTATGGACGTTGATCCGCGCGATTTCGCGCGCATTGGGATCATGATTGCCGCCCGGATTGTCCAGCACCAGGATTAATGGGACATGGGTGTCGATGGATTCGGCCGCCGGTGCGCGCGCAAGGTCGGCAGCGTCAATCGGGGCCGGGGTGAAACTGAGGGTGGGCGCCGTGTCGCATCGCATGCCTTGCAGGCTGTAACCGACCGGGAGCAGGCGAAAGCTCAACCGGGTCGGGCGCTTGCCGCGCTGTTCCACGTCGAAGATCACGGTATTGGAATCGACGCTGACCGGACCGGTCGGGGCCTGCCAGGTCAGCGTCGCGGTGTTGGTGATGCGCGTCTGCCCCTGCGCCACGACCGGAGTCGCGGCGACAAGGCCCATAAGGGCAGCCGTCAGGCTGACAGATGCGCGGATTTTGGGCATAGGTTTCCTGTCGACGCACGCGGGTCAAGGCGCACGGCGTTGGTTTTTTCCTTTGCTGTGGGGGAGTTAGTTGATCGTCACTTTGAAGGCGACGGCCACTGAGGCGAGGCCCGCAACGGTGCCGACATTGGCGGTCACGGTCTTGCTTCCGGCATTGTAATTGGCGGTATAGCCATCGGTTTCGGCCGAATCGTCGGCATCGTCGTCCTCTGACGTGCCCAGAAGGACGCAGGTGCCGCCTGGCAGACCGATACTGATCGAGCCCGGCACATAGGTCGTGTTCGTAGGAACGATGTCGGTCAATGCTACGCCGCTCGCGCCGGTCAATGCCGTGCCATTATGGACGAGCAGGCAATATTGCACCGTCGCGCCTGGCAGCGCCTTGGGATTGGCGACGTTGACGCCATCCGACAGGACGAGCGCGGACTTGGTGACGGTCAGTGCGACATTCTGGGTGCCGATGACATAGGCGGCATAGGCGCGGCCCTGACCGTTGCGGGCAACGTCGCCCAGATTGAGCAGGCCGTCGCTGTCGTCGTCGGCGAAGACGATATCGACCACATTGTCCGCGTTGCCGAGGCTGAGGTCGGTCGGAATCAGGATTGCGCCCTTGGTGCCCGATGCGCCGCCGGCCGCGGCGATGACGTGCAGCGAAACCTGCGCTTCACGGATGCCCACGGTCGAGGGGATGTTGCCGACAATGAACACGGCGACCGACGCTTCGGGCGCCATTTCGTCGATATAGGTCTGGGTATCAACATCCGCATCATAGACGCCATTGCCATTGCTATCGACGAAGACCTTCATCGACGAAATGTCGAAATCGTCGGTGCCGGTCAGGATGCCGACGGACAAGGTGGTCTGGTCGGGATCGAGCCAGAAATCCTGGATACCGTTGGTGTGGTTCGTCACCTTGAACTTGGTAACGGCCGCCTGCTGGCTCAGATTGACCTGCGTAGCGCCGGTCTGGTCGGTAATGACGGTGAAATCGACCTTGCGGTCGACCACGAACTTGGCGGTGTTGGACGTGGTGGTCTGCGAAGCGCCATTGACGGTATAGGTTACGGTGGCGGTGTTCGAGACTTCCGTGCCGGCGGCGGTGGCCGTCGATCCGGTTTGAGCATGCGCCGTGCCGGTCGCAACCATGGCGGCGCCGCCCAGCAGCATCAGCCGCAGAGAGCGAGACATCATTTTATGGGTTCCTGTTGCTTGAGGGTCATGCGCGCGAGCGCCCAGGGGAGCGATCACTTGAGGACAGCCTTGAATGCGAACTGGCCCTGTCCTCCGGCAGGGACGGTCGCGATGCGCCAGCGAATATGGCGGACGTCATTGGAGGTGGCCGCGCGGCTGCCGCCACCGGCGGTGGTCACGCGCAACTGGGCGAGCGGACCAAAGGTCTTGCCGTCGACCGACAGGAGCGGCGCGGCCGATCCGGCACCGGGCGCGCGATAGGTGATCGCGCCGGGTACGGGATTGTCGAGGACGATGTCGGACAGCGGCTGGCCGCCGGTGTTGCGATAGGCGAGCACGAAGACGACATGATCGCCCGGTACGGCGCGGGTGGCCGGCGCCAGCGTGGTGCTGACGGCGCCCGCCTTGTCGAGGGCGCGTTGTTCGACGAAAATCTTGGAGGCGACCTGCAACGGTCCCTGCGCAGCGACTGCCGGCGTGCCGACGGCCGCAGCGGCGATAAGAGCGGTAATCAATGTACGGGCCATGGGTTCAGTCCTTGCTTTGAGGCACTGGAACCCTTGGATGGTTTTGCGGCTAATGAACTCTTACCGGCCGGTCCGCCATGGAGCGAAGTTCGACCATGGTCTAATGGTCATATGACATTCTTTGGCGGAAGCCGGCCTGTGCGGCGAGATGAGCCTATCATCCGACAGGCCGCCCTTTAGTTCAGTCGAACAGCAGTACAGGCTTGATCGCTGTGCCGCTTTCTGAATCGTGGAAGGCTTGGTTGATCGCATCGAACGGATAGAAACGGATCAGGCGGTCGAAGGGAAATTGCCCGGCCTGGTGCAGTGCCACCAGTTGCGGAATGAAGCTTTTGGGATCGGCGTCCCCCTCCACGATGCCCCGGATCGTGCGGCCGCCGCTCATGATGTGCGAGACATCCGTCTGGAACAGCGTGCCGGGGGCCGCTGCGCCGACGATGCCGCAGGTGCCGCGCAGCCCCAGCATTGCGATGCCCTGCTGGATGACGGCGGGCAGGCCGGTGCAGTCGATCGCGAAATCCACGCCGGCGGGGATAGTGTCCAGCACCCGCGCGACCGGATCGTCAGTACCCCCGTTGATGGTCAGCGTGGCGCCCAGTTCTGCGGCAAGTGCGAGCCGGTCCGGGTTCAGGTCCACCGCGATGATCGAAGATGCGCCTGCGACCCTGGCCGCCATGATAGCGGAAAGCCCAACCGAACCCGCGCCCAGCACGACGACGCTCTGCCCCGGCTGGACCCGTAGCGCATTCATGACTGCGCCGGCGCCGGTCAATATGCCGCAGCCGAGCGGTCCCGCGATGCGCAGGTCCAGGTCGCGGGGGACTACCACCGCATTGCGGGCATGGCAGATGGTATGGGTCGCGAAGGAGGATTGGCCAAAGATATTGGCGAAGACCGGACTGCCATCCTCTGCGCGCAGCGCGGTGCTGCCATCGGGGCGGGTGCCGAAGAAGTTGCGCGGGAAGAAGTCGTGGCAATAGCTGCTGTGATCCGAACAGCAAGTTGGACAGGTGCCGCAGCTATTATAGCTCATCACGACGGGATCGCCCGGCCGGATGTCGATCAGGCCTTCGCCTACCTGTTCGACGATGCCGGCGCCTTCATGGCCCAGCACCACCGGTTGGGGCACGGGCACGCCCTGTTGCCACATGGTCGCATCGGTATGGCAGACCCCCGTGGCGACCAGACGGACCAGCAGTTCGCTGGCGCGGGGAGGCTCGATGGTCAGGGGACGGATGACCATCGGGCGGTCCGATGCTTCGACAATGGCGGCGCGAATATCCATATGATCCTCTTCCTTCTGCTCATGTGCATTTCATGGGACCGATATCAAATCTCCTCATCGTGGCCAAGTCTGTGATTCGCGCCGACGGATTTTTCCACCGCCCTCTTTCGAAATGGAACGATAAAAAGCCAAAAACTGATGAAAATGGCGAAACTCTCTGGACTAAAGCCTTTATCATTTCCTGCCTGTAAGGGGATTGCCTTGTTCTGGCATGTTCGTTAATGTGACCGATATCACGAGCAAGCGGATAATAGATCCGGCAGTGTTGGGAGGATGAATTGATGCATCGCATTTTGGTGAATCGCTTCAAATATGGTCTGATGGGCGGCGGCGCGGCATTGTGCGCGCTGGTCATGCCGGCGATCGCGCAGGATAGCGTTCCGCAGGCAGGGCAGGCGGAGACTGAACAGCCCAATGTCGCCGATATCGTCGTCACCGGTTCGCGCATCGCCCGATCGGGCTTCAACGCGCCGACGCCGGTCACCGTGGTTGGCGAGGAGCGGCTGGCCCAGCGCGCCATCACCAATGTCGGCGATGCCCTCAACGAACTTCCTTCCTTCCGTCCGCTGGTGACGCCGGCGACGCA
>JAGVJS010000341.1 GCA_020051025.1 Sphingobium sp.
CGGCAACGGCTTCGGCCAGCGCGCGGCGCACGTCAGCGACGTCATGGCCATCGCACGACACGACATGCCAGCCGGTCGCGGCATAGCGGGCCAGCACATCCTCGCTGCTCGACAGGTCAACGGCGCCGTCGATGGTGATCTTGTTATCGTCCCACAGCACGATCAGGCGGCCAAGGTTCAGATGGCCAGCCAGACCGATGGCTTCATGGTTGATGCCTTCCATCAGGCAGCCGTCGACAGCGATCACCCAGGTGCGGTGATCGACCAGATCGTCGCCAAACTGGGCGTTCAGGTGACGCTCGGCAATCGCCATGCCGACGGCGGTGGCCAGACCCGAACCCAGCGGGCCGGTGGTCGCTTCCACGCCTGCCAGCTCAAAATTCTCCGGGTGGCCGGCGCAGGGGCTGTGCAACTGGCGGAAGTTGGCAATGTCCTCGATCGTCGGCCTGGCATAGCCGGTCAGGTGCAGCAGCGAGTAGATCAGCATCGAGCCATGGCCGGCCGACAGCACGAAGCGGTCGCGATCGGCCCATTTGGGCTGGGTCGGGTCGAACTTCAAATAATCGCCGAACAGCACGGTCGCGACATCGGCCATGCCCATCGGCATGCCCGGATGGCCGCTATTGGCAGCCTGCACGGCGTCCATGGACAGCGCCCGGATGGCGTTGGCGAGCGACTTTTCGGAAACGGTCATCTGGGCGGGCGTCTTTCCTGAACATGGCAAGCGACGGCGCCCGCGCGCATGCAGGCGAGTCGAGATCGCGCCCCCTTTGTCGCGTCAAGCCCCATGCGTCAACCGCAGGGGTGGCAAGAGCGGGGCAAGCTGCCCGAAAGAGCGCTTTTGCGGACGCTTTTCTTTCGCTATGGATGACCGATGGCAAGCGACCGCATGATGCAGGCGATCGGCACGCTGGAGCGTGCAGTGAGCCGGCTTGAACAGGATGTGGCGGGTCTGACGGATGCAGTCCCGGCCGACCCCCTCCCCGCTGTGGACCAGAAGGCGGCGCGCGCCGCGCTCCGTTCCCTGGACGATCTGATCGACACGCTGAAAGGGCATGCCCATGGCTGAAACGACGTTGGTGATTGCCAGCCGCCATTATCAGATCCGCTGCCGCGATGGCGAGGAAGCGCATCTGGCGCATCTGGCCAGCCTGATCGAGGACAAGGCGCGGGTGGCGCAGCAAAGTACGCCGGGGCTGACGGAGGTGCGCACATTGCTGTTCGCCGCGCTGTTCCTGGCTGACGAACTCAACGAACTGAAGCGCGAAAATGCCGGGCGGCAGGCCCGGTTGCAGCTGGACGGCGACGATGAACCGAGCGTCCGCGCGATCGAGGCACTGGCCGGCCGGATAGAAAAGCTGCGCGAGCGACTTGCCGCACGGACCGACAACGCCTAGATTGGTCAGCGACGGGCACTGCGCGGTACGAGCTTTAGCGAACATCCCTGAGGCGATAATCACATCCACGGGGGCTGTCCCTGGGCGGGTTCCGGCCCGATCTACATGGTCCCCACCTGACGTTGAGGCGTCAGAGGATATTCCAGCACACGGCCGAGGTGGTCCCGTCACCCGTTTCCCATTCGCGACTTCCTGATTGCGGTAAGGACGTGCTCCTGCGAAAGCAGGAGCCTAGGGTCGAACGGACTGCCCTGCATCCCAGGCTCCTACTTTTGCAGGAGCACGACATTTTCAGATCGGCGGACCTGTATGAGCGACGACCAGCCCGACAAGAACAGCCTGCGCGCCATCGCCCGGCAGCGGCGCAGCAGCTTCGTCGCCACGCTGGACCCGCTGGCGCACCGGCTGGCGTTCAAGGCGGTCCCTTCCCCCCTCGCCCGCCGGATCGACGATGCAAAGGTCGTGGCGCTCTATATGGGGCTGGATGACGAGGCGCCGGCACAGCGCATGGCCGCGCAGTTGCAGGCGATGGGCAAGACGGTGGCGCTGCCGCGCGTGCTCGACCGGCTGGGCAGCATGGATTTCCTGCCCTGGCAGCCGGAGGACCAGCTGGTGCCCGGCCTGTTCCGCACCAGCCATCCCGAACCCAGGGACGGTCCGGTCGCCCCCGACGTCATCATCGCGCCGCTGGTCGGTTTCGATCGGGCGATGAACCGGCTGGGTCAGGGCGGCGGCTATTATGACCGCGCCTTCGCCCGCTTTCCCGATGCGCTGCGCGTCGGTGTCGCCTGGTCCGCCCAGCAACTGGACGACGTGCCCGCCGATCCATGGGATCTGCCGCTGGACATCATCATGACCGAAGTCGAACTGATCGAAGGACCGGCGCTATGAGCATCGACCCGCGCCATTATCACCAGCCCAGCTGGCGCAAGCCCGCTGGCATGCTGGCGATCGTCGGGCTGATCGCGCTGTGGGCCATCATGGTCGGCAGCCTGTCCAGCCTGATCGGCGCGCTGCCGGTCTGGGCGCAGGTGCCGGTCTATGTGGTGCTGGGGATTGTGTGGATCTGGGTCTTGCCGCTGCGGCGGCTGCTGGCCTGGATGGAAACCGGGCGCTGGCGCTGAAATCCTAATTCCCACCGCTTGATAAAAGCGATGGCGCGAGTGACGGGGCTCGAACCCGCGACCTCCGGCGTGACAGGCCGGCACTCTAACCAACTGAGCTACACCCGCGCAGGCGCTGCATCCTTACCGGCTTAGTAAGCCGCCAGATGATACAATATCTGGGAATATCACCTTCCGGTCAAGAAAGGTGGCGCGAGTGACGGGGCTCGAACCCGCGACCTCCGGCGTGACAGGCCGGCACTCTAACCAACTGAGCTACACCCGCGCAGGGTGACATCTTTTTCGGCTTTTCAGCCACCAGACGATGCAGTCTGGAACACCATATCCACCCTCCGGTCAAGGAAAGTGGCGCGAGTGACGGGGCTCGAACCCGCGACCTCCGGCGTGACAGGCCGGCACTCTAACCAACTGAGCTACACCCGCGTTTGGTGTGGAAGCGCCGTCTATGAGCGTCCTGCGATGCTGTCAACCGTCCGCAACATCAGTTTCATCTTTCTCGTCATTTTCTTTGCGCGGCGCGACCGTCAACGTTCCCTGTTCGAACAGGAAACCGGCAATATCCGGGGTGCCGGCGGCCGACACGACGGTCTGGATGATGATCAGCAACGGCACCGCCAGCAACGCGCCCGGCGTCCCCCATATCCAGCCCCAGAAGGTCAGCGACACGAGAATCAGCAGCGGGTTCATCGTCAGCCGCCGTCCCAGCAGCAGTGGCGTGATGACATTGGCCTCCACCAGATGGAAGGCCACCTGCAACCCGGCGGGCAGCAGCGCGACATAAACGTCATCGAACACCATCAGGCCGCCCAGACCCAGTAGCACGGCTGCCAGCATCGGCCCGAAATAGGGTACGAAGTTCAGCAGCGCGACGATGCCGCCCCACATCAAGGGCGACGGCATGCCGATCAGCCACAGCGCAACCGCGACCGCCAGCCCCAGCGACAGGTTGATGATGGCGATGGTGATGACATAGGCGGAGGTCGCGTCGACCACATTCTGGATTACCCGCGCTACCGCCATCGCGCCGTCGAAACTGCCGCGGCTGTTGATCGTGCGGCGGCGTAGCCGGGTCCAGCCGGCCAGGAAGAAATAGATGATGAGCAGCGCGAACACCATCTGGATGATCGCAGACGGCGCCGATGTGGCGGCGAATTGCAACAGCGATCGCGGCGCATCGACCGCCGCCGTCTGCGCCGCCGCGACGGGGCCGGTCGCCAGCATCTGCACGGTTTCATCCACGAATCGCTGGAGATTGGAATAAAAGTCGATCAGCGGCGCCAGGTTCGCCTGGATCTGCGGCAGGCGTTGCGGCAATATGCGGAACCAGTCGGTGGCCGGCACGACGATCAGCACCAGCGCGGTGTTGGCGACCAACAGGAAGCCCGCGACCGCGATCAACGCCGCCATGCCGGAAGGCAAGCCGCGCCGCTCCATCCATTCCAGCAGCGGAACGAGCGCGATGGCAACGACCAGTGCGGCGGTAAGGGGCAGGAAAAACTCCGCGCCGGCTCGCAGCGCGAAGGGCAGCGCCAGCAACAGCCCCAACCCCGATGTCAGTGCGATCGATGCCAGCAGCCGGTCCCGGCGCCGGTTGACCTCTTGCAGATCCGTCGATGGCACGCCTGATTCCCTTTTCGTTCACCCCGATGTGCGCTGCCAGCAACCCAGCGTCAATTTACAAAGGGCGTCAGCATATCATCAGCAAGGCAAAGAGCGGTTTAACCAAATATTTCCCCCAAGCCGTTAGGGAAGGCCGAAGGGGACGAAAGAACGGGGAAGATTATGAGGCGCAGGCTTTTGTCCTGGCTCGCCATGATGGCGAGCATGACAGCCGGCATGACGGGCGTAACCGCCGCACAGCCGGCGATGCGCCTCGACACGCAAATGTTCGTGGAACGGGTATCGACCGACCTTAACGGCCGCGCACGCCGGACATTGGCGAGTGCCGACCGGGTCAGCTCCGGCGATACGCTGATCGTCATCGTCCACTGGCGCAACGACGGCAGCCATACCGTGCGCGACTTTGCCATCACCCGCCCGGTGCCGCGCAGCATCCGCCCCGACATCAGCGATCCGGCCATGCAGGTTTCGGTCGATGGGGGCAACCATTGGGGGCGGCTGGACCAGATGTGGCTCCCCACGCCACTGGGCGGCGTGCGCCGCGCGGTGGCGGAGGATGTAACCCATATACGCTGGCAATTGCCCGACATGGTACAGCCCGGTCGCGCCGGCCGCCTCAGCTATCGCGCGGTCATGCGGTAAGGAAGCAGGCGTCATCATGCCGCCCGCCTCCTTTCCGCTCAGTCCACGAACAGGAAGGCCGGCGCCTCCAGCAGCTTGCGCACGGCCTGTACGAAGCTGGCCGCATCCCAGCCATCCACGACGCGATGGTCGCAACTGATCGACAGGTTCATCAGCTTCGCCGCGACGATCTCCTTGCCCTTGAAGATTGGGCGCTCGATCACGCGATTGGGACCGATGATCGCGACTTCGGGTCGGTTGATCACCGGCGTGGTCGCAATACCGCCGAGCGGCCCCAGCGATGTCAGTGTCAGGGTGGAACCGGACAATTCCTCCGACTTTGCCTTGCCGCTCCGCGCGGCGTCGGCAAGGCGGCGGATTTCGGTCGCCAGTTGCCACACATTGCGATCCTGCGCATTGCGGATCACCGGCACCATCAGGCCGGCGTCGGTCTGCGTCGCCATGCCCAGATGCACCGAACCGTGCCGCGTCACTACCCCCGCCTCATCATCATAGCGGGCATTCAGCATCGGGAAGTCGGGCAGCGCCTTGCACAACGCCACGATCAGCAGCGGCAACATGGTCAGCTTGGGCCGGTCGCCACGGTTGGCATTCAACTGCTCGCGCAGTTCCTCCAGCGCCGTGACGTCGATTTCTTCGACATAGGTAAAGTGCGGGATGTGGCGCTTCGACGCGGCCATATTTTCCGCGATGCGGCGGCGCATGCCGATGACCTTGACCTGCTCGTCGGCGCGTTTGGCGGAGCGACCGGCCGGACGATAGCCCTGCCCCTGCCCATAAAGCAGATAGGCGTCGAGATCGGCATGACGGACATGGTCGCCGCTGGCCTTCACCTGAGCGAGGTCGATGCCCAGTTCCTTCGCGCGGGCGCGCACGGCCGGGGAGGCGAGGATGGGTTCGGCGCGCGGAGGTGCCGCGTCCCCTGCACCGTTCGGGCTGAGCGAAGTCGAAGCCCCCTGCTGAGCCGCAGGTGAAGCAATCTCCGCTTCGGTTCGGCCCGGCCCTTCGACAGGCTCAGGGCGAACGGGTGGGGGGGCGACATCGTCAATCACCGCTTCACCCGGCACTTCC
This sequence comes from Sphingobium sp., assembly GCA_020051025.1. Classification (GTDB taxonomy): domain Bacteria; phylum Pseudomonadota; class Alphaproteobacteria; order Sphingomonadales; family Sphingomonadaceae; genus Sphingobium. Next base: position 5,855 of record JAGVJS010000341.1, read on the forward strand.
GCCTCGATCGCGGCTTCACTTGGCGGCGGCGCAGCAGCGGCAGCGGCAGCGCCCTCCACCTCTATCTCCACCAGCATAGCGCCGATCGAAATCTGGTCGCCCGGTTCGCCGGCCAGACGCACGACCGTGCCCGCGACCGGGCTTTCCATCTCGACCGTTGCCTTGTCGGTCATCATGTCGGCGATCGGCTGGTCTTCCTCGACCCGATCGCCGACCTTGACGTGCCAGCCGACGATCTCCGCCTGTGCGATACCTTCGCCGATATCCGGCAGCTTGAACGTAAAAAGGGCCATTTTCCTAGCTCCGTTCGTGTCGAGTGAAGTCGAGACACGATGATGAACCTGTGCTTCCGTTTCTCGACTTCGCTCGAAACGAACGGAAGATTGGAAGGACGTTAGTCCCTCATGATCTTGTTGATGGCTTCGCGGATACGCACCGGGCCAGGGAAATAGGCCCATTCCAGACTGTGCGGATAAGGCGTGTCGAAGCCGGTGACGCGCTCGATCGGTGCTTCGAGATGATAGAAGCAACGCTCCTGCACCTGCGCGAGCAGTTCGGCGCCGAACCCACTGGTACGGGTCGCCTCATGCACGATCAGGCAACGTCCGGTCTTGCGCACCGATTCCTCGATCGTGTCGATATCCAGCGGCACCAGACTGCGCAGGTCGATAATCTCAGCATCGACGCCATGCGCCGCGACCGTGTTCTCGACCACATGGACCATCGTGCCGTAGCACAGGATCGTCAGCGCCTGCCCTGCCCGCGCGATCCGCGCCTTGCCCAGCGGGATGCGATAATAGCCGGCCGGCACCTGAGCATCGGCATGCCCTGCCCAGCTTTTCGCCGGCGTATCATAATGGCCGTCGAACGGACCGTTATAAATGCGTTTGGGTTCGAAGAAGATGGTCGGGTCATTATCCTCGATCGCGGCGATCAGCAGCCCCTTGGCATCATAGGGGGTGGACGGGATCACTGTCTTGATCCCCGAACAATGGGTGAAGATGCCTTCGGGCGACTGGCTATGCGTCTGTCCGCCGAAAATGCCGCCGCCAAAGGGCGACCGCACCGTCATCGGCGCGATGAACTCGCCCGCCGACCGATAGCGCAGCCGCGCCGCTTCCGACACCAGCTGGTCGAGCGCGGGATAGATATAGTCGGCAAACTGTATTTCCGGCACCGGACGCAGGCCATAAGCGCCCATGCCCACCGCCACGCCGATGATCCCGCATTCGGTGATCGGCGTGTCGAACACCCGGTTCTTGCCATGTTTTGCCTGAAGGCCGGCAGTGGCGCGGAATACGCCGCCGAAATAGCCGACATCCTCGCCCATCACGACCACGGTCGGGTCGCGTTCCATCATGACGTCCATGGCGCTGTTGATCGCCTGGATCATGTTCATCTGCTGCACGTCGGCAGGCGTTTCGATAAGGGTTTCAGTCATGGACATATCCTTCCCCTCGCCCCTTCAGGGGAGAGGGTTGCGAAGACTTAGCAGCTTGCTGCCTGGTCGTAGCTGGGAGAGGGGGAATGGCGAGATGGTGACTTTCGGATGCCCCCTCTCCAACCTTCGCCAGACGGCAAGCCGTCAGGCTACGGTATCCTCTCCCCTGAAGGGGCGAGGAGAAATTCAGCCCCATCACAGGCCTGCCGCCTTCCATTCGTCCAGCATCTGCTGCTGCTGTTCCTTGAGGTGCCAGGGCATTTCCTCGAACACATCCTCGAACAGGCTTTCCATCGGATGGTGGAGGCCGTGGCCAAGAATGCCGTTCTTTTCCGCTTCGCGGGCGGCGTCGCGGACCAGTTCGGCCAGTTCCTTGTCCATCGCTGCGTGAAGATCCTCGTCCCAGATGCCGAGCCCGATGCAATGCTGCTTCAGCCGCGCGATCGGGTCGCCGAGCGGCCAGAGGCTGCTTTCCTCGGCGGAGCGATAGGCGGTCGGATCATCCGACGTGCTATGCCCTTCGACCCGATAGGTAAAATGTTCGATCAGGGTCGGGCCGCCATTGGCCCGCGCCCGGTCGGCAGCCCAGCGCGTCGCGGCATAGACGGCCAATATGTCGTTACCATCGACCCGCAAACCGGCAATGCCATAGCCCACGGCCCGCGCGGCGAAGGTGGTCGCCTCCGCTCCCGCAAAACCTGAAAAACTGCTGATAGCCCATTGATTATTAACAACATTCATAATGACCGGCGCGCGATAGACGCTGGCAAAGGTGCAGGCCGAATGGAAATCGCCCTCCGCCGTGGATCCCTCGCCGCACCATGTCGCCGCGATCCGGGTGTCGCCCCGCGCCGCGCTGGCCATTGCCCAGCCTACCGCCTGCGGATATTGGGTGGTGAGGTTGCCGGAGATGGAGAAGAAGCCCGCCTCCCGCGCCGAATACATGATCGGCAACTGACGGCCTTTCAGCCGGTCGCCGGTGTTGGAATAAATCTGGTTCATCATGTCGACCAGCGGCCAGTCGCGGGCGAGCAATATGCCCTGCTGGCGATAGCTGGGGAAACACATGTCGTCGCGCGCCAGCACCAGCGCCGCGCCGATCGACACAGCCTCCTCTCCGGTCGATTTCATATAGAAGCTGGTCTTGCCCTGCCGCTGGGCACGGAACATGCGCGCGTCGAAGGCGCGGGTCAGCGCCATATAGCGCAACATCCGCAGCAGCGTTTCGGGCGGCAGCTTGGGGTTCCACGCGCCCACGGCCGCGCCATCCTCATCCAGCACGCGGACCAGACCATA
>JAGVJS010000106.1 GCA_020051025.1 Sphingobium sp.
GTTGGCGGCGGCATGGCGGGCCGATGGCGTTCATGGTGATGCGCGGCGGACGGTGCGACCGATGATCCGCAGCCGGGCCGTGCATGATCGTCAACAGGCGGTGGCTGCACGAAATGCCGATCTTTGCTTTGTCTCTCCTCTCTTCCCCACCCGGTCACATCCGGGCGTAGGCGCGCTGGGGCGGGTTCGCTTTGCGGCAATGGCGCGGCAGGTCGATGTGCCCGTCATGGCGCTGGGTGGTGTGAAGGTTGCGCATCGGCGGATGCTGGCCGGCGTCGGTGCTGATGGCTGGGCTGCGATCGATGGGTTGACCTGACGAAGCTAGTATAAATTCTGGATCATCCACAACGTCGTTCGCCCTGAGCGAAGTCGAAGGGTTCTGCTGAGGCGAAGCCGAAGCACTTCGCTGCGCTCAGTGGTTGGGCTTCGACTTCGCTCAGGCCGAACGGTTTAAACTGAAGGGAGATGCCCTACTTCCAATCCACCCGTGTCCATCCCCGCTGCGCCGCCAGTTTCGCCAGCGGTTTGTGCGGATTGCTGGCGAAGGGAATGTCGGCAAATTCCAGCATCGGCGCGTCCGACACATGATCGGAATAGGCGCGAATATGGGCCTGGGTCCGGTCGATCGCTTCGGCCGCCATCCACGCCTTGATCATGCGCAGCTTGCCGGTGTCATAGCAATTTTCGCCGGCGATCTTGGCGCGGACATAGCGTAGATCCTGGCTCAGATGATCGGTGGCGATCACCGCGTCGAAGCCCAGCCGCCGCGCGATCGGCTCGACATAGAGGCGGTAGGAGGCGGTGGCGAGCACCAGTCGATAGCCGTCCGCCCGGTCCTGCGCGATCTGGGCTACCGCGCCGGCGCGCAGGTTGGTCGCGACCACCTTGTCGGCATAGCTTTCGATATGCGGCATCAATTTCGCGCGCTCGACATTCCAACCGATCATCAGCGCCTGATTGAGTTCCTTCAATCGCTGGCGGCTGATGAGTTTCAGCACATAGGCCAGCATCAACAGGATGACGCAGGGGAAAAGCACCAGCCGCCATGGCGCCATCCGCCGCGCCACATGAATCAGAAAACCGGTATAGGTGCCGCTGAATGTCACCGTGCGGTCCATGTCGTAGATCGCCAGCCTGTAGCTCGTCATGCCGTTTCCGAAACTTTTCTGTCCGCCCTTCGTTCTGGCTTGCGGATGGGCCGTTTCGGCTTGCCGTGCAACCGATAATGGACCAGTAATCCCATCGCATGAACAAAGCCGCCGATCTTGCAGAGGAAAATCGCGACGGCAGCACGGTGATCCAGCTTTCGGGATCGCTTGCTATCGCTTGCCTGGGTGACCTGCCCGACCGGCTGGATGCCGTGCAAGGGCCGGTGTCCGCCATCGACCTGTCGCAGGTCGACCATATGGACACGATCGGCGCCTGGACCGTGCATCGCGCCGCCAAGCGATTGGATTGCGAAATTAGCGGCGCCAGCGAGGATGCCGGACGCCTGATCCATGCCGTCGGCGAACTGGACGAGCCGGTGCCGATCCGGCCCGACAATGTTCATCCGCTGCGTCGGGTCGTCGGCCAGATCGGCGAGGCGGTCTGCGCGTCGGGTACGACGTTGATCGGCCTGCTCGGCTTTTTTGGCGCCACTCTGGTGGCGACATGGAACGTTATCCGTCATCCGCATCGTTTCCGCATCAATGCCGTGGTGCAACGGTTCGAGGTCGTCGGCGTGTCGGCGTTGGGCATTATCGGCCTGATGAGCTTCCTGATCGGAATCGTCATCGCCCAGCAAGGTTCGGTGCAGTTGCGCCAGTTCGGCATGGAGATGCTGACGATCAATCTGGTCGGCCGCCTCACCTTCCGCGAACTGGGCGTGCTGATGACCGCGATCATGGTGGCGGGCCGCTCCGGCTCCGCCTTCGCTGCGCAATTGGGCACGATGAAGCTGACCGAGGAGGTCGACGCCATGCGCACCATCGGCGTGTCGCCGATGGAGGCGCTGGTCTTGCCGCGCACGCTGGCAGTCGTCGTGATGATGCCGCTGCTGGGCTTTTATTCGTCTGTCGTGGCGGTCATCGGCGGTGGCTTCCTCTGCGCAATCGCGCTGGAAATCCCGCCCATCACCTTCGTCCAGCGGCTGCGTGAAGTGGTGCCGATCACCGACCTGTGGGTGGGCCTGATCAAGGCGCCGGTATTCGGCATCATCATCGCCCTGTCGGGCTGTTTCCAGGGCATGCAGGTCAAGGGCAATGCCGAAGAAGTCGGCCTGCGCACCACCGCCGCAGTGGTGCAGGCGATTTTTCTGGTTATCGTCATCGACGCTTTCTTCGCCGTCTTCTTCACCTGGGTGGGCTGGAACTAATGAGCGAGGAAGACATCATCCAGGCCGAGGAGCAGCGCGTCGACGAAGCGGTCGAACGCGGCGACATCGCCATTTCGGTGCGCGGCCTGCGCAACAGCTTTGGCGATCAGGTCATCCATGATGGACTCGATCTGGACGTGCGCAAGGGCGAGATCCTGGGTGTGGTCGGTGGGTCGGGCACCGGCAAATCGGTGCTGATGCGGACCATCATCGGTCTGCAAACGCCGGATGAAGGTGAAATTCAGGTCTTCGGCGAATCCATGGTCGGCCGGTCGGATGACGAGGCGCTGGCGATTCGCAAGCGCTGGGGCGTGTTGTTTCAGGGCGGTGCGCTTTTTTCGACCCTGACGGTCGCTGAGAATGTCGAGGTGCCGATCCGGGAATATTATCCCAATATCGGGCCGCAGCTGCGCGACGAGATCGCCGCTTACAAGATTCGCATGACCGGCCTGCCGAGCGAAGCCGGCCCCAAATATCCGTCCGAACTGTCAGGCGGCATGAAGAAGCGCGCCGGTCTGGCCCGCGCGCTGGCGCTGGATCCGGATCTGCTGTTTCTGGACGAGCCGACCGCCGGCCTTGACCCGATCGGCGCGGCGGCGTTCGACGACCAGACCCGCAAGTTGCAACAGACTCTGGGCCTGACCGTCTTCCTCATCACCCATGATCTCGATACGCTCTATTCCATCTGTGATCGGGTGGCGGTGCTGGCGGACAGGAAGGTGACGGCGGTCGGCACGATCGACGAATTGCTGGCGACCGATCACCCCTGGATCCAGGAATATTTCAACGGTCCGCGCGGCCGGGCCGCCACGGCGGCGGTGTCGCGTGAAAAGGGCCGGGAACAGAAGAAGCAGGCGGCAGACGGTCCGCCGGACGGAAGGCGATAGGATATGGAAACCCGCTCCAACCATGTGCTGGTGGGCGCAGTCACGCTGTTGCTGCTGGCCGCGATCATGGCCGCCGCCTTCTGGTTCTCGCGCCTGTCGGACGGCGAGAACAAGGAATATGACATCTTTTTCAAACAGTCGGTCAATGGCCTGGCGAAGGGATCGAGCGTCAATTATTCCGGCGTGCCGTCGGGCAAGGTCGAGAAGATCGAATTGTGGAAGCGCGATCCCAGCTTCGTGAAGGTCCGCATTTCGGTGAAGGACGGCACCCCGGTGTTGCAGGGTACGACTGCAACGATCGCGGGCGTCGGCTTTACCGGGGTCAGCGAGGTCGTGCTGGACGGCGCGGTCAAGGGCGCGCCGCCGATTGCCTGCCCGACCGAAAATGTACTGGCCGCTTGTCCCGATGGCGTGCCGGTGATCCCGACCAAGCCGGGCGCGCTGGGCGAACTGCTCAACAACGCACCGCAGCTGCTGGAGCGGCTGTCGACCCTGACCGAGCGGCTGACCGAATTGCTGAACGACAAGAATCAGCAGTCGATCGCCGGAATCCTGGCCAATGTCGAGAAGGTATCGGGCGCTCTGGCCGATCGCAGCCCCGAAATCGCCGCCACTTTGGCCGAAGCGCGGATTGCGGTGCAGCGCACCGGCGTTGCCGTCGAGCAGATCGGCAAGCTGGCCGCGACCACCGACACGATGCTGAACGAGGAAGGCCGGCCGCTGATGGGTGACCTGCGCAAGAGCGTGCAGGCGGCCACCCGCAGCATCGAGACGCTGGACAAGACCATCGGTGAGGCGCAGCCGGGCGTGAAGGCGTTCAGCACCCAGACCATGCCGGAGGTCAACCAGCTGGTCCATGACCTGCGCGAAATGTCCCGCTCCTTCCGCGGTGTCGCGGAAAAGCTGGACCAGCAGGGCGCGGGATCGCTGGTCGGATCGCCCAAGCTGCCGGATTACAAGAATTGAGAGAGGTGCGGACCATGTTCCATGTGAAACATAAGGGTGCGCTGGCCGCACTGACCGCCGGCCTGTTGCTGTCGGGTTGCGTTTCCATCGGCGCCAAGCCGCCAGCGCAGCTGCTGACGCTGAACGCCGCGCAGAAGGTGCCGGCGGGTGCCGGGCGCGTGGCGGGCGGCGGACGCACGCTGATCATATCAGACCCTGAAGCTCCCAAGATGCTGGATACGGTGCGGGTGCCGGTGCAGTTGGGGCCGACCAGCGTTGCCTATGTAACCAAAGTACAGTGGGCGGACACGCCGCGGCACCTGTTCCGCCGGCTGCTGGCGGAAACCATTACAGCGACTACCGACCGGGTCGTGCTGGATGCCGGCCAGTTTTCCGGTGACGGCGGGCAACGGCTGAGTGGGGAACTGGTCGCCTTTACCGTGGATGAGGCCAGCCATAGCGCGATCGTCACCTATGATGCGGTGCTGACCACCCCCAATGGCGTGGCGCTGGCCCGCCAGCGCTTCACCGCCAGCGCGCCGGTCAACGGCAAGATCGAATCCACCACAGTGGGTGCCCCGCTCAATGCCGCCGCAAACAAGGTGGCGGCAGACGTCGCCGCCTGGGCCGCTGCGGTCAAGGACTGATAAGAAGGCCGGTCGCTTTCGATGAATCGACCGGCCTTTTTCTTAAAGCTTCGGGTGGTTAAATCGGGATCACCCAATATCATATGTAAAGCGCGCTGCTCTAGTCCAGACTCTTGCCCGCCTGCTCCGTCACATCCTTGGAAAGACCGGGCTGGGCCAGGATGCGTTGCAGTTCCGCGCGCATCAGGGCGGCGCGGCCTTCCTCGAAGCGTTTCCAGCGGCCCAAAGGGGGCACCAGGCGGGCGGCCGTCTGTGGGTTGAGCTTGTCGAGCGCGATGATGCAGTCGGCCAGCAGGCGATAGCCCTTGCCCGATGCGTGATGGAAGGCCCACTGATTGCCCGCAAAGGCACCGAACAGCGACCGCACCCGGTTGGGATTGGCCAGGGTGAAGTCCTTATGCTCGCCCAGCTGCGCGACCAGTTCGACGGTGTCGGGATGGAAGGCGAAGGCCTGCGTCTGGAACCATTTGTCCAGCGTCAGGGCGTCGTCACGATAGCGATTGTAGAAGATGTCGAGCGCGGCTTCCCGCTCCGCACTGCTGCCATTGGCCAGCGTGCCGAGCGCGGCCTGGCGCTCAGTCATGTTATCCGCGGCGTCGAACTGGGCGAAGGCCATGGCGGGGCCATCCGTTGCGCCAGAGGCTACCAGATAATGGAGGGCCACATTACGCAGCTTGCGCGCGCCCTTGGCGGAGGGTGACAGGGCAAAGGCGTTGGCCTTCGTCTTCGCATGGATGTCACGCCATAGCAGCCCCAGCGCTGCGCCGATCTTCTGTTGCAGGGCATCGCGCGCGGCATGGATCGCATCGGGATCGACGACACGCATCTGGTCGCCCAGATAGGCCTCGCTCGGCAGGCGGATCGCTTCGGCAATGAAGGCGGGATCGAGCGCTGTATCGGTAATGGTATTGCGCACCGCCTCGATGACCGGTGCATCGTCCACGGCCTGCCCGGCGATGCGGCCGACCAGCACATTGACCATCAGCTGCTGCATCGCCTCATAGCGGGCGAAGGGATCGTCGTCATGGGCCGACAGGAAGGCGAGATCGGTCTGACTACGATTGGTTTCCACGATCACCGGGGCGGAGAAGCCGCGGTTGATGGACAGGACCGGGGTGCTGGGGAAGCCTGTGAAGGTGAAACTCTGCTTCGCTTGCGTCAGCATCAACAGCTCGTCGCCGCCATGGGTGCCGGTCGCGGGATCGAACAAAGCCGTACGCAGCGGGATCGCCATGACCTGCTTGTCGCTCTGGCCCGGCGTGGGCGGCATGCTCTGCTCCAGCGTCAGTTCGACGCTCTGGCTGACGGGATCATGGCTGAGAAGCGCGCGGACATGCGGCGTGCCGGCTTGTTCATACCAGCGGCGGAACTGGCTGAGGTCGATGGCCCCGCCCTCCTCCATCGCCAGCACGAAATCTTCGCAGGTGGCGGCTTCCCCGTCATGACGGTCGAAATAAAGGTCGGTGCCGGCGCGGAACCGTTCCGGCCCCATCATCAGCGCCATCATGCGGATCAGCTCGGCACCCTTGTTGTAGATGGTCGCCGTGTAGAAGTTACTGATTTCCATGTAGGATTCTGGGCGCACCGGATGGGCGAGCGGGCCGCTATCCTCCTGAAACTGGCCAGCGCGCAGGATGCGGACATCCTCGATCCGCTTCACTGCATGGCTGCCCATGTCGGCAGAGAAATTCTGGTCGCGGAAGACGGTGAAGCCTTCCTTCAGGCTCAGCTGGAACCAGTCGCGGCAGGTGACGCGGTTGCCCGACCAGTTGTGGAAATATTCATGCGCGACCACCCCTTCCACGCCGTCATAATCGATGTCGGTCGCTGTTTCGGGGTCGGCCAATATGTAGCGCGAATTGAAGATGTTGAGGCCTTTATTCTCCATCGCGCCGAAATTGAAATCGGCGACGGCGACGATGTTGAACACATCCAGATCATATTCGCGGCCATAGATGCGCTCGTCCCAGGCCATGCTGTTCTTGAGCGCCTGCATCGCATGGTCGGTACGCGGCAGGTCGGCGTCCTTGACCCAGATGCCGAGCGCGACCTCCCGCCCGCTCATCGTCACGAAACGGTCGGCGTTGCAGGCGAGGTCGCCGGCGACCAGCGCGAAGAGATAGCAGGGTTTGGGGAAAGGATCGTTCCAGCGCGCCCAATGACGGCCTTCGGGCAGGTCGCCCTGCTCCATCGGATCGCCATTGGCGAGGAGCACCGGAAAGCGGGCCTTGTCCGCTTCCATGCGCACTTCGTAGCGGGAGAGCACATCGGGCCGGTCGGGGAAGAAGGTGATGCGGCGGAAGCCTTCTTCCTCGCACTGGGTGCAGAGCAGGCCGCCGCTGGCATAAAGGCCCATCAGCTTGCTGTTGCCCTCCGGCGCCAGCTCCACCAGCGTCTCGACCTTGTGGGCGGCGTCAGGTAGCGGGACGATGAGCGCGCCGGCCTCCAGATGCCATTCCTCCTGCGTCAGCTGGCGGCCATCGACGCAGACCGCGAGCGGGACGATGCCGTCACCATCCAGCCGCAGCGGCCGGTCATGATCGCCGTTGCGCGTGACCGAAAGCGCCGTGCGAACAATCGTGCGGGCGGGATCCAGATCGAAATCGAGCGCGATGTCGGGGACCAGCCAGTCCGGCGGACGATAGTCCTGACGACGGATGATCGCGGGCGCTGCGGCGTTGGTGGAAAGGATGTCGGCCATGCCCCCAAGCTAGGGAGCAAGGGGGGAAAAGACCAGTGGGTAGTTATGGCCGGCGGGTTCCTAAAAACCCCGCCCGCGTGCAATCATGTCGGCTTGGATCGCCAATCTCTATATGCGTTCGCCCGACAGACGCTGGCACAGCATGTCCAACTGGTCGAGATTGGAATAGCGCAGCGACAGATGGCCGCCGGCCGATCCGCCCTCATGGGCGATCTCAACCCGCAGGCCCAATATGTCGGCCAGATGCTGTTCCAGCGCGGCAATGTCGGGGTCTTTGTCGCCGCCGGGGCCGACGCTACCGCTGCGCTTCGCCGCCGGCGCCTCCACACCGGTCTTGACGCGGCGGACCATCTGTTCGGTGTCGCGCACCGACAGGCCCTTTGCCTCGACCTGACGCGCCAGCTTCTCGCAATCGGGCAGGCCGATCAGGGCGCGGGCATGGCCCATGCTGATCCGGCTTTCCATCACCTGCTGCTGCACCGTCTTCGGCAATTCCAGCAGGCGCATCAGATTGGCGACATGGCTGCGCGACTTGCCGACAATGCGGCCCAGCGCCTCCTGGCTGTGATGGAATTCGGCAATTAGCTTGCGATAGGCTTCCGCCTCCTCGATCGGGTTGAGATCCTCGCGCTGGATATTTTCAATGAGCGCGATTTCGAGCGTTTCCTGCTCGTCGAAATCGCGGACAATCGCGGGGATGCGATGCAGTTGCGCCCGCTGCGACGCGCGCCAGCGGCGTTCGCCGGCGATGATCTGGAACCCGCCGCCATGGGGACGGACGATGATCGGCTGGATCACGCCGCGCTTGGCAATGCTGTCGGCCAGTTCCTGCAACGCGCCATCGTCGAAATGGCGGCGCGGCTGTTCGGGGTGCGGCTGGATCAGCGCAACTTCGATGCTCTGCACCGTCTTGCCATTGGCGGGGGGATTGGTGGGGGCAACCGGCTCTTCGCGCGTGGCATCGCCCAGCAGGGCGGACAGGCCCCGGCCGAGGCCATGGGGACGCTTGGCAGTCTTGGGCTTATCAGTCGTTTCGTCGCTCAAGCGGCAACCTCCTGTCGGGGCAGGCGCGCGATCAGTTCACGCGCCAGACGCATATAGGCTTCCGATCCCGAACAGCGGAAGTCGTAGATAAGGGCAGGCACGCCATGGCTGGGTGCTTCGGACAGGCGCACATTGCGCGGAATGACGGTCGAGAAGACGAGGTCGCCAAGGCAGGCACGCACATCGTCCGCCACCTGATCAGTCAGGCGATTGCGGCGGTCATACATGGTGAGGGCCACGCCCATGATCGACAGACCGGGATTGAAGCGGCCGCGGATGCGTTCAACCGTCTGGAGGAGTTGCGACAGCCCCTCCAGCGCAAAAAATTCGCACTGCAACGGCACCAGCAGCGATTGCGCCGCGACCATGGCGTTGATCGTCAGCAGGCCGAGCGAGGGCGGGCAATCGATCAGGCAGATGTCCCAGCGGCCCGGCTGCGCTTCATCCAGCACACGGGCGAGCCGGTGGGTGCGTTCTTCATATTCGATCAGTTCAATCTCTGCGCCGGACAGATCCTGCGTCGCCGGGACGAGGTCCAGCTTGGGCACGCGGGTGGTGACGATGGTGTCGTCCAGCGCGCAATTGCCGACCAGCAGGTCATAGCTGGACTGGGCGCGTTCGGCCTGGCCAATGCCCAGACCTGTCGACGCATTGCCCTGCGGATCGAGGTCAACCAGCAACACCCGAAGCCCGGTAGCGGCCAGACCCGTCGCGAGGTTGATCGCGGTCGTGGTTTTGCCCACTCCACCCTTCTGATTAGCGATGGCGATACGGATCATGGGCGACCTTTCTTCTTGCCAGCGGGTATGAGGCCCCGCGCGATGATCAGGGCGCTATCGGCGTCCGTTACGCTCGGTTCCACGTGAAACACACCTTGCCATGCCGGACGCGTCGCCTCCAGTTCATTTTGCGCATTTCGCCCTTTTGGTAGCACCCAGACGGTCTTTTTATCGGACAGGTGCAGCGCCGATGCGAGCAGTTTGGGCAAGGGCGCATAGGCGCGCGCGCTGATAACCGCGGCCTTGGTCGCGGGCACGGTTTCAACCCGGCCGCCAAAGACGCGGGCATTGCCGAGGCCGAGATCGGTGATGACGTCGTTCAGAAAGTCGATCCGCTTGCGGCGAGATTCGACCATCATCAGCGGCCGGTCGACCAGGCAAGCGATGACGATACCGGGCAGGCCAGCGCCCGATCCCAGGTCGATCCAGTCCCGTCCGTCATCGTCGCCGGCATGATCGAGCAGCTGCGCGGAGTCGACAATGTGCCGCGCCCAGATATAGGGCTTGGTCGATTCGGCGATCAAATTCTGTTCGTCGGCCGCCGACAGCAGGATCGCGACATAGCGTTCCAGCAAGTCCCAGGTTTCACGTGAAACATCGAATTGCGCCTGTAGCCAGGCACGCGCTTCGTCTTCGGTCACGCGGCCACCCGGCGTACATGGACAAGGATGG
>JAGVJS010000001.1 GCA_020051025.1 Sphingobium sp.
CATGATCGCGCCGACGCCCGGCGCCACGGACCTCAAGCCCGGCTCCGCCACCTTCCCCATGCCCGGCGTCGTGCCGCAGATCGTGGATGGCGACGGCAAGGTGCTGGACGGCGCGACCGAGGGCAATCTCGTCATCGCGCAGAGCTGGCCGGGGCAGATGCGCACCGTCTGGGGCGATCATGAGCGCTTCTTCCAGACCTATTTCACCACTTTCCCCGGCAAATATACCACCGGCGACGGCGCGCGGCGGGACGCCGACGGCTATTACTGGATCACCGGGCGCGTGGACGATGTCATCAACGTGTCGGGCCATCGCATGGGCACGGCGGAGGTCGAAAGCGCGCTGGTGCTGCATGAAGCGGTAGCGGAGGCGGCCGTCGTCGGTTTCCCGCACGACATCAAGGGACAGGGTATCTACGCCTATGTGACGCTCAACAGCGGGGAGGAAGCGACCGACGATCTGCGCAAGACGCTGGTGAAATGGGTGCGCACCGAAATCGGCCCGATCGCCACGCCCGACGTCATCCAGTTCGCACCCGGCCTGCCCAAGACCCGGTCGGGCAAGATCATGCGCCGCATCCTGCGCAAGATCGCAGAGGGCGAGGTGTCGGCGCAGGCGCTGGGCGACACCAGCACTTTGGCCGACCCGTCGGTAGTGGACAATCTGGTCGCCAATCGTCAGGGTTGACGGGTCGCTCCTGCGGGCGACCTCTATCAGAGTGAGGCCAGAACCATCGGGTAGGATGGTTCCGGCTTTGGCCGACATCCCAAAAGGAGCAGCCTATGGCCCGTTACACTTCCGTCGCCCGTGCCCTGCACTGGATCATCGCCGTCCTGATTTTGGGCAATTTGTTCTTCGGCTTCGCCCATGGCGTACTGCCCAAGGATTGGGCGGTGATGCCGGTTCACAAGTCGATCGGCCTGACCGTCCTGGCGCTAACCCTGCTGCGGATCGTCTGGCGCCTGACCCACCGCGCCCCGCCGCTGCCCGCCGCCATGCCGACCTGGGAAAAGGGCGCCGCGCACCTCACGCACGTTGCCTTTTATGCGCTGATGCTGATCCTGCCGCTGTCGGGCTGGATCATGTCGTCGGCAGGGCCGCGGCCATTGAACTGGTTCTTCCTGTTCGACGTCCCCAAATTCGCGGTGGCCAAGGGCGATGCGATCGTCGGCCTGTCACGCGGGGCGCATGAACTGCTGCCCTGGCTCTGGGTCGCGCTGATCCTGCTGCATGTCGGCGGCGCCCTGCGCCACCATTTCATGCTCAAGGACGATGTGCTGCGGCGGATGCTGTGAGTTGAAATTTATCCGCACTTAAGCTATATGATTGAGAGCAAAGCACACTTCTGCATGCGATACAGAACCCCCGTCATTGCCGTGGCGGGGGTTCACTCGTTCAGAGGGCGGGTTGCCGCCCGCCCTCTGCCCGTCGCACACCTTATTTGGAGCGCGAAACCTCCACGATCTTGAGGATCAAGGTCGCGAAGGCGATCATCACCCCAAGGGCGATGCACGCATCAGCAAAGGACAACTTCTTTCTCCATACGATACGCAGCAGGATTGCTGCACATCTGGAGTAATCAATTCGTCAGGTGATTGTCTCTGGCGAAAATCACACCATCTCGCCCGTCAGCAACCTCGGCAGCGCGCCCGACTGGCCCCGCGCTTCGGCCATGAAGCGACCTTTCATCGCGCCGCTGCGCTGCACCGCTGCAAGGCCCGCGCGGCGCACCAATGACGGGATCTTGCCCGGCACGTCGAACAGGCGGACAAGGCCGTCCATCGCCACGCTGGTCATCATCGAATCGAGGCCACGCCAGCGCTGATAGCGCGCGAGCAACTGCGCATCGCCCGGATCGAGGCCCAGGCGCATGCCCTCCACCAGCACTTCGACCAGTGCGGCGACATCGCGGAAGCCGAGGTTCACGCCCTGCCCCGCAATCGGGTGGATGGCATGCGCGCTGTCGCCGACCAGCGCCAGGCGCGTGTCGGTGATGCGCGCGGCATGATGGAAACCCAGTGGATAGGAGGAGCGCGGCCCCGCCAGCTTGATCTCGCCCAGGAAGCCGCCGATCCGCTTCTGCGCCTCGGCCAGCCAGGCACGTGTCGACAGCTTCATCATCGCAGGCGCCTGCTCTGTGGGCACGGTCCACACCACGGCGGACCGGGTGCCCGGCAGCATCGGCAGCAGCGCGAAGGGGCCGCCGACATAGAAAATCTCATAGGCCGTATTGGCGTGCGGCACCTCATGGTCGATCGCCGTGACCATGGCGGTATGCTTATATTGCCAGCGCGTGGTGTTGATCCCGGCCGCCTCGCGCGTGGGGCTGTTGCGTCCCTCCGCCGCGACCAGCAGCGCGCCATGGAGACGCACGCCGCTCGCCAGCGTCAGCGTGACGCCGTCTTCGTTACGATCGACATGGGTGGCGCGGTCCGGCTGAAAACGGGTGAGGCTGGCCGCTTCATCGGCCGTCTGCGCCAGCGCGACGCGCAGGTCGCGATTGGGCACCATCGTCCCCATCACGCCGTCATCGGCATCCGGCGCAAAATCCAGCGCGCCCGGTTCCAGCCCGTCGCTGACCCAGATGCGGTCGATCGGGCAGCCCTTGCCCGCCAGATGCTTGCCGACGCCGATGGCGTTCATCATCGCATAGCTGGTGGAACTGATCGCCGACACCCGGCCGTCAAAGCCGGCGGCAGTCACGCCCACCGGATCGGCCGGATCGATCACGGCGGTCTTCACGCCATGGCCCGAAAGAGCGATGCCAAGGGTCAGGCCGACGAGGCCACCACCCAGAATAACGACGTCGAAGCGTTCCATGGGGGGTTATCTAGGCGGTTGGGGCGGGATTGGGAAGTAAGAGCTTATACCACCTCCGTTCGCCCTGAGCGAAGTCGAAGGACCATGCTGAGCGTGGCGAAGCACTTCGCCACGCTCAATGGAGGGCTTCGACTTCGCTCAGCCCGAACGGAGCATAATATGCCCGCCTTAAACCGTGCGCACCCAGTTGGCCGGATCGGCCACCACGCCGCGCTGGATGCCGGTCAGCTGCGCGCGCAGTGTTTCCGTCACCAGCCCGCCGTCGCCATTGCCGACGGTGAAGTCGCCATCCGCGCTCTTGACC
>JAGVJS010000224.1 GCA_020051025.1 Sphingobium sp.
GATGCTTGGCCAGCGCGTTCATCAGCCGCGCGCCGATATCGTTGGTCCGCCATGTGGCGGACAGGCCGCGCACCTTGCCCAGGTCCTCCTGATGGCGCGGCGGATGGCTGGCGATATCGGCCAGCGTCTCATCCTTCACGATGCGGCCGCGCGGCAGATTCTTGTCCTGCGCCTCCATTTCGCGCCATGCCGCCAGTGCCTTCAGCCGGCCCAGCACATCGGGCTTCTTGCTGGCGATGCGGACCCGCTGCCAGGCATCGTGCGGGTTGTTCTCATAATTGGACGGATCGCTGATCCGCTCCATTTCCTGATCCAGCCAGTCGCCCCGCCCGGTCTTGCGCAGTTCGTCCAGCATCTTGGGGAAAATCTGGATCAGATAGGTGACATCGCCGATCGCATAGTCGATCTGGCGCTTGTCCAGCGGCCGCCGCGCCCAGTCGGTAAAGCGCGCGCCCTTGTCCAGCTGCACGCCCATCCAGGCATCGACCAGATTGCCGTAGCCAATCTGTTCGCCCAGCCCCAATGCCATGGCGGCAATCTGCGTGTCGAACATCGGGTGCGGCGTCTTGCCGGTCAGGTTGTGGACGATCTCGATATCCTGCCCGCCGGCATGGAAGACCTTGAGCACCTCCTCATTATTCACGAGCAGGTCGAGCAGCGGCGTCATGTCCAGGCCCGGCGCCTTGGGATCGATCGCGGCGGCCTCGTTCGGGTCGGCGACCTGCACCAGGCACAGTTCGGGCCAATAGCTGTTTTCCCGCATGAATTCGGTATCGACGGCGATGTACGGGGATTTTGCGATGCGGGCGCAGAAATCGGAAAGTTGCTTGCTGTCGGTAATCAGCGGATGAATTTGCATATGGTCTTCGATCTTATTATGGGCTGGCCCGCGTCCGTGGGCTGGTCAATATGACATTGCTGGCCATAGCGGGACTGCAACAGTTTGTCATTTCCGTAAAACGAAGCTGAAAGATCTAAACGCCATGCACGCCTATCGCACCCATACCTGCGGCGCCCTGACCACTTCAGAGGTCGGCAATGATGTGCGCGTGTCCGGCTGGGTCCATCGCAAGCGCGACCATGGCGGCGTCCTCTTCGTCGACCTGCGCGACCATTATGGCATCACCCAGATCGTGGCGAAGGCGGACAGCGATCCGCTGCGCGCGCTGGAATCGCTCCGTCTCGAATCCGTCGTGACGATCGAGGGCAAGGTCGTCGCCCGCGCCGCCGAAGCCATCAACCCCAAGATGGCGACCGGTGAGATCGAAGTCGTGGCCGACAGCGTGACCATCCTGTCCGCCGCCGCCGAACTGCCGTTGCCGGTCGCGGGCGAGCAGGATTATCCCGAAGATATCCGCCTGCGCTATCGCTTCCTCGACCTGCGCCGCGAAACGCTGCACGCCAACATCGTGAAGCGTACCAGGGTCATTTCCGACATGCGCCGCCGCATGGAAGGCGCGGGCTTCACCGAATATTCGACGCCGATCCTGACGGCCTCTTCGCCCGAAGGCGCGCGCGACTTCCTTGTACCTTCGCGCATCCATCCCGGCAAATTCTACGCCCTGCCGCAGGCGCCGCAGCAATATAAGCAGCTGCTGATGGTCGCGGGCTTCGACCGCTATTTCCAGATCGCGCCCTGCTTCCGCGATGAAGACCCGCGCGCCGACCGCCTGCCCGGCGAATTTTACCAGCTTGACCTCGAAATGAGCTTCGTCACGCAGGAAGATGTCTGGAACACGATGGAGCCGGTCATTGCCCAGGTGTTCGAGGAATTTGCCGAGGGCAAGCATGTCACCCCCGCCGGCAGCTTCCCGCGCATCCCGCATGCGCAGGCGATGCTGGACTATGGCAGCGACAAGCCTGACCTCCGCAACCCCATCATCATCAAGGATGTGACGGAGCATTTCGTCGGCTCGGGCTTCGGCATCTTCGCCTCGCTGGTCGAAAGCGGCAGCGTGATCCGCGCCATCCCCGCGCCGGGCGCAGGCGCCGGCAGCCGCAAATTCTTCGACGACATGAATGTCTGGGCGCGCGGCGAAGGCTATTCGGGCCTTGGCTATATCAACATCAAGGATGGCGTCCCCGGTGGCCCCATCGCCAAGAATCATGGCGAGGAAGCCACCGCCAGGCTGATCGAAGCGCTCGGCCTTGGCCCGAATGACGGCGTCTTCTTCGCCGCCGGCAAGGAAAGCCAGGCCGCCAAGCTGGCCGGCCTCGCCCGCATCCGCGTCGGCGAACAGCTGGACCTCATCGACAAGGACCGGTTCGAACTCTGCTGGATCGTGGACTTCCCCTTCTACGAATATGATGAGGATTCGAAGTCGATCGACTTCGCCCACAATCCCTTCTCCATGCCGCAGGGCGGCCTCGACGCGCTGAACAATCAGGATCCCCTGACCATCAACGCCTATCAATATGACATGGTCTGCAACGGCTATGAAATCGCGTCCGGCTCGATCCGTAACCAGTCGCCCGAACTGATGGTCAAGGCGTTCGAACTGGTCGGCCTGTCGCAGCAGGATGTGGAGGAACGTTTCGGCGGCCTCTATCGCGCCTTCCAATATGGCGCGCCGCCGCACGGTGGCATGGCCGCTGGCGTCGACCGCATCGTGATGCTGCTGTGCGGCGCGCAGAATCTGCGCGAAATCACGCTGTTCCCGATGAACCAGCGTGCCGAAGATCTGCTGATGGGCGCGCCCAGCGCCGCCGAATTCAAGCAGCTGCGCGAACTGCACGTCCGCGTCGTGGAGCCGCAGGCGAAGGCGTAACGCCCTCACTCTTTCCACCCCCGTTCGGTTCGGGTAGCCTTCGAGCGAAGCCGAGAAGGCGTATCGAGGATATGGTTCTCGACAAGCACGAACCGAACGGGAGTGGAGAGTTGACCATCGACCTTGCCGATTACGAACAGGGCGCGAAATATAAGGGCGATTATGAGGCCGATCTCGTCGCCCTCCAGCATCGCCTCGCCAAGATCCAGGTCGCCCATATCCTGCACGGCCGGCGCAGCGTCATCCTGCTGGAGGGCTGGGACGCCGCCGGCAAGGGCGGCATCATCAAGCGGCTCAGCGCCGACTGGGATCCGCGCTATTATCAGGTCCATCCGATCGCCGCGCCGACCCAGATCGAACAGGATCATCATTTCCTCTGGCGCTTCTGGACCCGCCTGCCCGCCAGCCACAATATCGGCATCTTCGACCGCAGCTGGTATGGCCGGGTATTGGTCGAGCGGGTGGAGGGCTATTGCAGCAAGGCCGACTGGAAGCGCGGCTATGACGAGATCAACGCCTTCGAAAAGCAGCTGGCACAGGCCGGCACCAACTTCGTGAAGCTGTTCGTCCACATCACCCAAAAAACGCAGGATGAACAGCTGGCACAGCGACTCGACACCCCATGGAAGCGGTGGAAGACCGGCGCCGACGATTATCGCAACCGGGGCAAGCGCGCCGACTATCTCGATGCGATGGAGGCGATGTTCAGGAAGACCGACACCAAACACGCCCCCTGGCAGGTGATCGACAATAATAACCGTAAGGCGGGGCGGATCGCGGCATTGACCTATGTCGCCGACCGGCTTGAGAAACTGGTGCCGATGGATGTTCCGGACGCCGATCCGGCGGTGGTCAAGCTGGCGCGAGAGGCTTTTGGGTATAAGGCAAAAGCATAATAAAAACAGCGCCCTGTCATAAATCTGTCATCAAAATCTAACGTCGCATTTACCATTGCGGGTCTATCGGGCGATCATGTTGGTCGCTCCTGTACGATTGGACGAAATGCCGTCCCTGCCCGATCTGCCCCGATCTGGTCTGCCCCTGGCGGAGCGCAGCCCTGTCATCCGGCTGGGCCGCCCGCTTAGCGAGGCGGTGGACTGGTTTCAGCGCGATTCGGGCCTGCGCCTGTTGCCGGTGCTGGACGCGGGAGATCGGCCTGTCGGCGCCATCTATGAACGCGACATGCGTCGCATTCTCTTCAATCCCTTTGGCCATGCGCTGCTGCGAAACCCCAGTTTTGGCGGGCGGCTGGACGATCATGTTCGTCCCTGCGTCTGCGTCGAGCGCACGCAAAGCATCGAAGCGCTGGTTGACCTGTTCGCCGCGCAGGGAGCGGGCTGTGAGGGGCTGATCGTCACTGCGGACGGCGTCTATCAGGGCATATTGGGCGGCCCCCTGCTGCTGCGCCTGACGGCGGAGCGGGATGCGCGCGTTGCGCTGGAGCGGGCGGTGCGGGTCGAACAGATCACGCAGGAAAGCGCATCCTTCCGCCACGACATCGCCAAA
>JAGVJS010000059.1 GCA_020051025.1 Sphingobium sp.
AAAAGTTCGATAATATATATTATGTTAAATAACACTGCATCGTGACACCGCGTTTGTCTGTCCAGTTCGCTGTCTCACTTACAGCCCGTTCAGGCAATCGCCAGCACGCTGCTCAGGATGATCCGTACCAGTTCCGCCTGACCCCGCGCACCCATCTTGGCATAGATTTTCTTGGAATAGTTGCGCGCCGTTTCGACCGTCAGATTAAGGTTGGCGGCAGCGTCAGCGATCGGGATGCCCTGAGCGATCTCCCAGGCCAGTCGTGCCTCGCTTGGCAACAGACCGAACAGTTCGACCAGCTGCTCGCACCGGTCCGCCTGCGATGATCGATCGCCGCTCAGATAGACGATCGCCACCGGCGCTCCGCCGGCCGCGACCGATCCGCCGCGGAACGGCGCCACCAGCATGTCCATCCACGGGTCGCGACTGAGGTTGATCGCGCGCGGTCGCGCCTCGGCATCCTGCGCAAACTGTTTGACCAGGGCGGTCAGTTCCCTGTCCAGTTCGGGCGATGCCGGGGTCAGCCGGTCATAGCGTCCGCGCCGCAACAGGCTGTTGCGCTGGAACAGCTGATCGACATGGGTGGTCATGTCGAGGATATGGCAGTGCGCATCCAGCGTAAGCCAGCCGAAATTCAGCCGGCCGAAGGCTTCCGACGCCAGGCTAGACCGCAGCCTCTCCCGTTCCAGCGCGACGAAGCCACGCATCGCGATCCGCAAATGCGGCGCCAGTGCCGTGAGCAGCGATGTGGCTGACGAGGAGAGTTGCCTGCCGCCAATAATCAGCCAGACGTCGACCCCGCTCGCTTCAGCCACGCGAACCGCCCGCAAATCTTCTATGCCAAGGGGTAGAAGTTCTTCGTCCCGCCAGGCGCTGAGCGCCGCGTCATGCGCCTCGATCAGCTCGTCAAGGGCATAAACCCGCCCTTCCCGCATAGCGTACCGAGGTGACGAACGAATATCCAACGTATCCGCGAAAATTCTATTTATATTCAATGACCTTGCTGGATCTGTCTGCAATTCCACGAAGGTGGTTTCGCCGGGCGGACAGAAGATCAGGCCGGCATAAGGCGTCTGCACACGGCCCCGCAACCGCTCCAAAAAATCATGCCACAGCGGTTGCTGGAACATGCCGTCGTGCAGGCTGGCCAGCAGGCTGGAATCGTCCAATCGCATGGACAGCAGCATATCCCCTCCCATATGGGAGGTCCAATGATTGTTGCCCCGTGGCAATGATGTACGCAAGAAGATTGCGAGGACATACGGTGGACGCGAAAACCCTGACCCATTTGGAGCGACTCGAAGCCGAGAGCATCCACATCCTGCGGGAAGTGGTGGCCGAGGCCGAGAAGCCGGTCATGCTTTATTCGGTGGGCAAGGATAGCGCCGTAATGCTGCATCTGGCGCGCAAGGCCTTCTACCCTTCGCCCCCACCCTTCCCGCTGCTGCATGTCGACACGACCTGGAAGTTTCAGGAAATGTACAAGCTGCGCGACCGGATGGCGCAGGAAAGCGGCATGGAACTGCTGGTCTACCAGAATCCCGAAGCCGCCGAACGCGGGATCAATCCATTCGACCATGGCCCCCTCCATACCGACATGTGGAAGACTGAAGGGCTGAAGCAGGCGCTCAACCTCTATGGCTTCGACGCAGCCTTCGGCGGCGCGCGCCGCGACGAGGAAAAGAGCCGCGCGAAGGAGCGCATCTTCTCCTTCCGCACCGCGTCGCACGGCTGGGATCCCAAGAACCAGCGGCCTGAACTGTGGAACCTCTACAACGCTCGCAAGAACAAGGGCGAGAGCATCCGCGTGTTCCCGATCAGCAACTGGACTGAACTGGATATCTGGCAATATATCCACCTGAACGACGTGCCGATCGTGCCGCTCTATTTCGCGGATCAGCGCCCGACCGTGGAGCGCGACGGCATGCTGCTGATGGTCGATGATGACCGCTTCCCGCTGCAACCGGGCGAAGAGCCGGTGATGCGCTCGATCCGCTTCCGCACGCTTGGCTGCTATCCACTGACCGGTGCAGTCGAGAGTACGGCCAAGACGCTGCCCGAGGTGATCCAGGAAACCCTGCTCACCACCACGTCCGAACGGCAGGGCCGCGCCATCGACAAGGATGCAGGCGGCGCCGGCATGGAGAAGAAGAAACAGGAGGGCTACTTCTGACCAAAGGCCATCATCCCAGCGAAGGCTGGGATCTCAGGCCTCTGGACGGAACCTTCCCCAAGATCAACGCGATCCCAGCTTCCGCTGGGATGACGGGATGAACAAATGACCGACCCCATCTATAAGACCGACGCCCTCATCGCGCAGGATATCGACCAGTATCTCAAGGTCCATGAGCATAAGACGATGCTGCGTTTCATCACCTGCGGGTCGGTGGACGATGGCAAGTCTACGCTGATCGGCCGCCTGCTCTATGACAGCAAGATGATCTTCGAAGATCAACTGGCCGCGCTGGAGGCTGACAGCAAGAAGGTCGGCACGCAGGGGCAGGAGATCGACTTTGCGCTGCTCGTAGACGGCCTCGCCGCCGAGCGCGAACAGGGCATCACCATCGACGTCGCCTATCGCTTCTTCGCGACCGAAAAGCGCAAGTTCATCGTCGCCGACACGCCCGGCCATGAACAATATACCCGCAACATGGTGACCGGCGCATCGACCGCCGACCTCGCCGTGATCCTGATCGACGCGCGTAAGGGCATATTGACCCAGACCCGTCGCCACTCCTACCTCGCCCACCTGATCGGCATCCGCAACATCGTGCTGGCGGTGAACAAGATGGATCTGGTCGGCTATGATCAGGCGGTGTTCGACAAGATTGTGGCTGACTATGCCGAGTTTGCCCGCTCCATCGGCATCACCGCTTTCACGCCGATGCCGATCTCTGGCTTCAAGGGCGACAATATCACCGGCCCAAGCGCGAACACGCCCTGGTACAAGGGGCCGGCGCTGATCGAACATCTGGAGACGGTCGAGGTCAACAGCGCGGCCGATGCGGAGAAGCCGTTCCGCATGGCCGTGCAGTGGGTCAACCGCCCTAATCTCGACTTCCGCGGCTTTTCCGGCCAGATCGCGACCGGCAGCGTCAAGCCGGGCGATGCGGTCCGTGTCCTCCCCTCGGGCAAGACGAGCAGGATCACGCGTATCGTCACGCTCGACGGCGATCTCGATGAAGCCGTCGCCGGCCAGTCGGTCACGCTTTGCTTCGCCGATGAGGTCGACTGCTCGCGTGGCGATGTGATCGCGGCGTCGGACAACCCGCCGCAGGCCGCCGACCAGTTCGAGGTGACGATCGTCTGGATGGCGGACGAGGAAATGCTGCCCGGCCGTTCCTACTGGCTCAAGATCGGCACCCAGATGGTGACGGCAACGATCCAGCAGCCCAAATATCAGGTCAACGTCAATACGATGGAACATCTGGCGGCGAAGACGCTGGAACTGAACGCCATCGGCGTGGCCAACCTGTCGACCGACAAGCAGATCGTGTTCGAGCCTTATGCGGCGAACCGGACGCTGGGCGGCTTCATCCTGATCGACAAGCTGACCAATGCCACCGTGGCGGCCGGCATGCTGCATTTCAGCCTGCGCCGCGCGCAGAATGTCCATTGGCAGGCCACCGACATCAGCCGCGATTTCCATGCCGGCCTGAAGAACCAGAAGCCGGCGGTTTTGTGGTTCACCGGCCTGTCGGGCGCAGGCAAGTCGACCATCGCCAATCTGGTGGAAAAGACGCTGGCGCGGATGAACCGCCACACCTTCCTGCTGGATGGCGACAATGTGCGCCATGGCCTGAACAAGGATCTGGGCTTCACCGACGCCGACCGGGTGGAGAATATCCGCCGCGTGGGCGAAGTTGCGAAGCTGATGACTGACGCGGGCCTGATCGTCATCACCGCCTTCATCTCGCCTTTCCGCGCCGAACGCGACATGGTCCGCAGCATGATGCAACCGGGCGAATTCATTGAGGTGCATATCGACACCACGCTGGCCGATGCCGAAGCACGCGACGTCAAGGGCCTCTACAAGAAGGCGCGGTCGGGGCAGTTGAAGAACTTCACCGGCATCGACAGCCCCTATGAAGCGCCGGAAGATCCCGAGATCCGCATCGACACGGCGGTCATGACGGCCGAGGAAGCCGCCGAGGCGATCGTTGCCCGGCTGATCCCATGAGCGAGGCGCCATCCGATGCGACGCTGGCCGCGCATCTGGCCGAAATAGCGGGCCGCCTGTTGCTCGACGTCCGCGCCTCTGCCCTGTTCAGCCCCAAAGCGCTGGGCAAGGCGGGCGACCAGACCGCCAACCAGTTCCTCTGCCACGCCCTGCGCGAGCAGCGGCCCGACGACGGGCTGTTGTCCGAAGAGGAAAAGGACAATGCGGAGCGCTTAGCCAAGAGCCGCGTCTGGATCGTCGATCCGGTAGATGGCACCCGCGAATATGGCGAGGAGCGGACCGACTGGGCGGTCCATGTCGGCCTTGCCATCGACGGCATCCCCAGCATCGGCGCGGTCGCACTGCCCGGGCTGGACGGCGGCATCGTGCTGCGCACCGATCAGGTCCGCA
>JAGVJS010000376.1 GCA_020051025.1 Sphingobium sp.
GTGCTTCGGGCACGCGGCTGGGGTCGATGCGACCATCGCGGGCCACACCTTCGCTGGCGGCGAAGCTGGCATCGCCCTCGCCATCGAACTTCTTGGCGTCGGCCTCATTGGCTGCGATCTTGTAATCCTCGGTCGGCGCTGCGATCAATTGCCCCTCGCCCGCGCCGCCACCGCCGTTGCGATTCTGCATCCACCAGACGCCAGCAACCACCGCACCGATCAGCGCGAGGCCGAGCAGGATCAGGCCCAGCAGCCGCAAGGGCGAGATGCGGTCGTCCGCCTCATCGTCAAGGGCCGGCTCCAGCCAGGGCAGACGATCCTCATCGTCCAGATCCAGTCGTCCGCGCACATAATCGCTCATGTTTTTCAGCGCCTCACTGCATTTCCGTCAGGGCCGCGACGCCCATCAGCGCCAGACCATTGCGGATAATCTGCCCTATTCCCTGCGCGAGGAAAAGCCGGGTCGCGGTAAGCGCCGGCTGATCGGCCAGGATGACGCGCGCCTGCGGATCGTCATTGCCCATATTCCACCAGCCATGGAAGGCGGAAGCCAAGTCATTGAGATAGAAGGCAACACGATGCGGTTCGCGGGCCTGTGCGGCGCCTTCCACGACGCGCGGGAATTGCGCGGCGAGCTTCACCATATTCAGTTCCGCCGTCCCAAGAAGGGACAGGTCGGGCGCCGGCAGGTCGATCCCCGCCTCCTGCGCGCGGCGGCCCAGCGAAGAAATCCGCGCATGGGCGTACTGCACATAGAAGACCGGATTGTCCTTCGACGCTTCCACCACCTTGGCGAAGTCGAAGTCCATCTGGGCGTCGGCCTTGCGCGTCAGCATCGTGAAGCGGACGACGTCCTTGCCCACTTCCTTGACCACATCGGCCAGCGTCACGAAATTGCCCGCGCGCTTCGACATCTTCACCGGCTCGCCATCGCGCAGCAGGCGGACCATCTGAATGAGCTTGACGTCGAACCGCGCCTTGCCCTCGGTCAGAGCGGCGACGGCGGCCTGGATGCGCTTCACGGTCCCCGCATGGTCCGCGCCCCAGATGTCGATCAGCTGGTCGGCACTCTGCGCCTTCTGGTAATGATAAGCCATGTCGGCGCCGAAATAGGTCCAGCTGCCGTTCGACTTCTTGATCGGACGATCCTGATCGTCGCCGAATTTGGTCGAACGGAACAAGGGCAGTTCCACCGGCTCCCAATCGTCGGGCAGTTCGCCCTTGGGCGCTTCCAGCGTACCGTCATAGACCAGGTCATGCGCGCGCAGCCAGGCTTCCGCCTGCTCCGGCTTGCCCGCCGCCTGCAATTCTGCCTCAGACGAGAAGAGGTCATGATGGATGCCAAGCAGCGCCAGATCGTCGCGGATCATGTCCATCATCTTCGCCACGGCAAAGGTGCGGAAGGTGACGAGCCAGTCGGACTCCGGCGCGCCGACGAAACGGTCGCCATATTCGGCGGCGAGCGCCTGCCCCACCGGGACCAGATAGTCACCCGGATACAGGCCTTCGGGGATCGCGCCGACATCCTCGCCCAGCGCTTCGCGATACCGCACATGAGCCGACCGCGCGAGGACGTCGACCTGACCACCCGCGTCGTTGATATAATATTCGCGGGTCACCTTGTGCCCGGCATATTCCAGCAGCGTGGCGAGCGCGTCGCCCACCACCGCGCCCCGGCAATGGCCCATGTGCATCGGACCGGTCGGGTTGGCCGACACATATTCGACATTGACGGTCACGCCCTGCCCGACATCCGACCGGCCATAATCATCGGCGTCGGCATGGATGGCGGCCAGTTCGGCGCGCCATGTCGGGTCAGTCAGCGTCATGTTGATGAAGCCCGGACCGGCGATCGCCGCGCTGTCGACTTCGTCCAGCGCCTGCAACTTGGTGACAATCGCTTCGGCCAGCGCGCGTGGATTGGTGCCTGCGGGCTTGGCCAGCACCATGGCGGCATTGGTGGCCAGATCGCCATGGCTGGCATCGCGCGGCGGCTCGACCGTCACCGGCTTGCGGTTCAGGCCAGCGGGCAGCCCGCCCTCAGCCTCCAGCGCGTCAAGCACGGCGTCGAGATGGGCGATGAAACGAGTGTAAAGAGACACGGGCATTTCCTTCAACGTCCGTTCGCCCTGAGCGAAGTCGAAGGGCCTTGGCAGAGCCGAAGGCGAAGCCACTTCGCTCCGCTCAGTGCCGGGCTTCGACTTCGCTCAGCCCGAACGGAGATAGTGTAACGGGCTTAACGGGTCGCGTTATATCGGAGCTGATCCTGGGTCAGGTTGAAACCCACGAGCAGTTCGAAGCTGGTTTTCTGCAACGCCGCCTTGACGTCGGGCTGGGCGAAGGGATCGATCGCGGCGTCAGCGTCGCCGGCCTTGCGCTTCGCCGTGATCTTCTGCTGGATCTCGGCGGGCAGCGTGGCGGCGGCCTTGTCGACATAGGAGCCGGCCTTGGCCTGCGCGCTGGCGCGATAGTCGCCGGCGGCGAAGTTCAAAGTCACCTGCCCGACGCGCTTGGCGATCACGGCATTGCCGCCACGCACCACGGCGGAGAAATAGGGCAAGGTCACCTGCCGCGCGGCGCTGGCGTCGCTGCGCCGCGCGTTCACTGTGAAGGTCGCCTCGGTATAGAATTGGTCGCTTTCCGCGCAGGTCGACCGCAGGTTGGTGATATCGGCCACCACATCGATCGCCGCAGCATCGGTCCGGCCGGGCGCGGTGAAGAGGGTGATATCGCCGGTCTGCGCCGGGATCGCCGCCACCGGGCAAGCCGAGCGCACCGCGACGATGCCGCCTGTGGCATCGATCTCACCGCGCCGCGAGCAGCCCGCCAGAGCAAGGGCCAACATTCCGGTCAGGGCGATATGAGACAATTTCACAGGCAGATATTCCTTACGCGCGCCTTAGCTCCATGGTCCACAAGACCGGAAGCTTTGCGCTTCCTTATCCATCCGCCGCCCACCACGCAACTGCCCATCCCCACCAAACATAAGGAAGCGGCTTTCATCCGGCGCCACATTCGCCTAAGCGGCAGGGCATGATCCATACGCCCGCCACCCGCCCGCCGATGAAGCTCCTGATCGCCGCGCCGCGCGGCTTCTGCGCCGGCGTCGATCGGGCGATCATCATCGTGGAAAAGGCGATCGAAGCCTATGGCGCGCCGGTCTATGTCCGCCACGAAATCGTCCATAACAAGTTCGTCGTGGATGGCCTCAAAGCCAAAGGCGCAATCTTCGTGGAAAGCCTGGACCAGGTGCCCGATGGCGTACCGATCGTCTTTTCCGCCCATGGCGTGCCCAAAGCGGTGCCAGCCAAGGCGGAGGCGCGCGGCCTGTCCTATCTCGACGCCACCTGTCCGCTGGTCAGCAAGGTCCATCGCCAGGCCGAACGGCAAGTGGAGGCCGGCCGACATATCCTCTTCATCGGACATAAGGGGCATCCGGAAGTGATCGGCACTTTCGGGCAGGTGCCGCATGGCACGATGAGCCTGATCGAGACGGTCGAGGATGCCGAAACCTATGCCCCCACCGATCCCCACAACCTCGCCTTCCTGACGCAGACGACGCTGTCGGTGGACGATACCGCCGCGATCGTTGCCACGCTGGAGCGCCGTTTTCCTTCTATCTCTGCGCCCAAGGGCGAAGATATTTGTTATGCGACCTCCAACCGCCAGACGGCGGTGAAGGCGATCGCGGCGCAGTGCGACGCCGTCTATGTGATCGGCGCGCCCAACAGTTCCAATTCGCTGCGTCTGGTCGAAGTGGCGGAACGGGAAGGCACGCCTGCCCGCCTGATCCAGCGCGCGTCCGAGATCGATTTCGACTGGCTGGAAGGCGTGACGACATTGGGCCTGACCGCAGGCGCATCCGCCCCGGAAGTGCTGGTGCGCGAAGTGGTCGACCGGTTGGCGGAGCGCTTCGCCGTCGAGGAAGAGCAGGTGGAAACCGCGCGCGAAACGATCGCGTTCAAACTGCCCCGCGGCCTCGAAACGGCCTGAACCGGCCGGAAGAACGAATTTTCATCCGTCATTGCGAGCGTAGCAAAGCAATCCAATGGCGCCGCGATGGATTGCTTCGCTACGCTCGCAATAACGATCCTCAAGATAAAGACTGTGCGCAATGGCCGTATATACCCATGTCCCCGCAGAAGATATCGACGCTTTCCTCACCCGCTACGACGCCGGCCAGCTGGTATCGGCCAAGGGCATCGCCGAAGGCGTGGAGAACAGCAATTATCTGCTCGAAACCACCGGCGCCGACGGGCATGGCCATCGCTACATCCTGACCCTCTATGAGAAGCGGGTGGACGAAGCCGACCTGCCCTTTTTCATGGACCTGCTCGACCATCTGGGCGCGCGCGGTTGCCTCGTCCCGCGCTTCATCGCTGATCGGGAAGGCAAGCGGCTCCAGCAATTGTCGGGCCGTCCCGCCTGCCTGATCGAATTTCTGACCGGTATCAGCGTGACAGAGCCGACCGCAGGACAGGCGCGCGCGGCCGGCGTGGCGCTGGGCGAATTGCACAATGCGGCGCAGGGCTTCGCCGGGGAGCGCCGCAATGCGCTGGACAAGGATGGCTGGCACAAGCTGGCGGCCAAGTGCGGCGAGGATTTCGACCAGATCGAAACCGGCCTTGGCGCGCGCGTGAAGGAGGAACTGGCCTTCCTCGACGCCCACTGGCCCGCCGACCTGCCACGCAGCGTCGTCCATGCCGACCTCTTCCCCGACAATGTGCTAATGCTGGGCGATGAGGTGACGGGGCTGATAGACTTTTATTTCAGCTGCACCGACATTCGTGCCTATGACCTGGCCGTTACCCACAGCGCCTGGTGCTTCAGCAATGACGGCAGCATATGGCATGGCGACCGGGCCGTGGCGATGGGCGAGGGTTATGCACAGGCGCATGGCCTGAGCGCCGCCGAACGCGCCGGCTTCCCGATATTGTGCCGGGGCGCAGCGCTGCGCTTCCTGCTGACGCGCGCCTATGACTGGATCAACACGCCCGCCGATGCGCTGGTGACGCGCAAGGATCCGCTCGCCTATCTTCGCCGGCTGGATTTTTACGCCAAGGCCGACCCGGCGGATCTGCTGGGCGCATGAGCGACCTCCCTCAAGTCGATATCTTCACCGACGGCGCCTGCAAGGGCAATCCGGGCCCCGGCGGCTGGGGCGCGGTGCTGCGCTTTGGAACCACGGAAAAAGAAATTTCCGGCGGCCAAGCCCAGACGACCAACAATCGCATGGAAATGATGGCAGCCGTCGAAGCGCTCAACACGCTCAAGAAACCCTGTCAGGTAACGCTCTACACCGACAGCAAATATGTGATGGACGGCATCACCAAATGGGTTTTCGGCTGGCAGAAAAAGGGTTGGAAGACTGCCGACAACAAGCCGGTCAAGAATGTCGAAATCTGGCAATTGCTGCTCAAGGCAGCCGCGCCGCACAAGGTGACATGGCAATGGGTCAAGGGCCATGCGGGCCACCCGGAAAATGAACGCGCCGATGCGCTGGCCTGTGCCGCGGCGGAAAGTTTCCGCAAATAAACGCCCGCTAATCTCATCGATTACAGACGGCACCTTGCGTTCAGCCTAATCCTTGCCCGGTCAGGCGAGGAGGCAGGACGTGACCCTAACAGCAATTGGCGATTCAGGAACGACGAAAGCAGCCCAAGGCTGGCGCGCATCCGAAACGCCGTCGGCCGCGCAGTCCACTGCCTTCTTCACCCATGGCGCGACCGTCGCGGAGCCGGTTCGCGCCATCCCCGCCATGCCGGAGCGCGCGTCAGCCAACAATCGGGAATTGCGCGCCCACGCCCTGATGGCGCAGGATGTCTATGCCGACACCCCTAACCCGCCCGAGGGCTATCGGGTCGCGAGCCAAGCGGATCTTCAGGCGTTGGGCCTGAATCCCGCGATGCTGTCGGATGGCGATTTCCGCGCCCGCGTCTATGTGACCGGCGATGGCGCGCAGGCCGAATATAGCATTGCCTTTCGCGGGTCGCAGAGCGGCGGCGACTGGGTCGCCAACGCGCAACAGGCCACTGGTTTCGATTCCGCCCATTATCGCGCCGCCCTCGCTATTGGGGAACGCATCGCCCGGTCGCCGCTGGCCGATCAGGTCGATTTTA
>JAGVJS010000215.1 GCA_020051025.1 Sphingobium sp.
AGACGGCGGCGGAGCCGGGCGGCGAGAGCGAGATCATCGTCACCGGATCGCGCATCCCCCGCGCCGCGCAGGAAGGGCCGGCCCCGGTCACCACCATCACCGCCGACACGATCCGCGCCAATGGCTATACCAGCGTGCCCGACATCCTGCGTGCCGTGACGCAGAATGGCGGCGAGACGCAGAGCCAGCAATCGTTCAGCGGCGCCAGCTTCACGCCGGGCGCGCAGCAGGTCGACCTGCGCGGGCTTGGCCCCAATCATACGCTGGTGCTGGTCAACGGTCGCCGGATCGCCGACTTTCCCCTGCCCTTCAACGGCCGCAGCAACTTTACCGACGTGTCCAACATCCCGCTCGGCCTGATCGAGCAGGTCGAAGTGCTGAGCGGCAGCGCGTCGGCCATTTACGGGTCGGACGCGATCGCCGGCGTCATCAACTTCAAGCTGAAGGACAAGGTGGACGGGACGACGCTGGACTATCGCCATGGTCGCACCGAACATGGCGGCGGCGCGTCGCACCGCATCACCGCGACGACCGGCTGGTCGAACGATCGCTTCCATATCGTCGCGGGCGCGGAATATCTGCTACAAAAGCCGCTCTGGGCCTATCAACGCAAGATCCAGGACAGCACGGCGGACAATCCCGACACCGCTGTGCCGCTCGCCCGACGCACTTTCCTGCGCTACAATCCCGATGCCGATGAATATGTCGATCCCGGTGCGGCGACCTGCGGTGCGCTGTCGTACCTGAATGGCGGGTCGACCTATTATGCCTCGCGTCCGCGCTATGGCGCCTATGATGATGCGCTGGACGATTATGGTCCCGGCTATTTCTGCGGCAGCAACACGTCGATCGGCTACGGCACAGTGATTTCGCGGCGCGAAGGCTTTAACAGCTTCGCGTCGGCCGGGTTCGAACTTTCCGATGCAGCGCAACTGTTCGTCGATGCGCAGTTTGGTATCAGCAAAGTGGCCTTGCTGTCAGACGTGCTGAACTGGGGCTATCAAAATGCTTCGGGCAGCAGCGACACGACCTTCTATAACAGTTTCGACGGACAGCTGGACGATTGGTATCGCCAGTTCACGCCGGAGGAATCCGGTGGCTTCGGCAATGTCATGACCCGCAACCGGCAGCAGACGTTCAGCATCACGCCGGGGATCAAGGGCAGCTTTGCCGACAAATGGTCCTATGAACTGTCCTACAATCACAGCGAATATAAGTCGAAGGTCAAATTTCCGCAGATCATCGCGGCCAGGGCCAATGCGCTTTTCCTGGGCGAGCAGCAGGGCGTGGACGAAGATAGCGGCTATCCCATCTTCAACGCCGATCCGGCCCGGCTCTACACGCCGCTCACCAAAGCGGAATATGACAGCATTGCGGTCTACAGCGTCTATAATCCCAAAAGCTGGACCGATAACGTCTCCGCCACGCTGACCAGCACCGAATTGTTCAGCCTGCCGGCCGGACCGGTCGGTTTTGCGGCAGTCGGGGAAATCGGCAAGCAGGGATATGATCTCAATCCCGATCCGCTGGCGCTGACCGACTATTATTATGGGCTGAAGGACAGCGCGGGCAAGGGCAAGCGCAGCCATTGGGCGCTGGGCGGCGAATTGCGCGTGCCGGTGACCAGCTTCCTGCAATTGTCGGGCGCGGCGCGGTTCGACCATTTCCGTTTCGCGGGCAATGGCATCGGCAAGTTCACCTATAATGCGGGCGCGGAATTGCGGCCGACCAGCACGCTGCTGCTGCGCGCCGCATACGGCACCAGCTTCCGCGCGCCGGACCTGCATTATGTCTTCACCGGACCGGGCAACACCCACCCGTCCGCGACCGACTATTATAGCTGTCGCACCGAGGAGCCGGACGAGGATCTGGGCGATTGCAGCTACGCTGGCGAAGGTATCGTCGCCCAGCGCAACGGCAACCGCGCGCTGAAGCCCGAGACGGCCAAGTCATTAAATGCCGGCATCGTCTGGTCGCCGTCCCGCCAATTCGACGTGTCGGTCGATTATTTCCGCGTGTCGCTGTCCAATCAGGTGCAGGATCTGAGCATCGACACGCTGCTGCGCGACGAGGCGGATTGCCGGATCGGCACGACCATGGGCGGCGCTGCGGTCGATATCAATTCGCCCACCTGCCAGGACGCTCTGGCCCGCGTCCATCGCTTCGCCAGCGGGGTGAATGAAGGCTATCTGGATTCGGTGTCGATCAACCCGATCAACATCGCCCATGAAAAGACAAGCGGCATCGACGTCGCGGTGCATGGCAGCGTGCCGACCAGCTTCGGCGAGTTCAGCCTGTCAGTGGCGCATACCCATGTGTTCGACCACAAGTTCCGCCAATATCCGGGCGATGCGTCGATCAACAAGCTGGCGGCGACCAGCGGCTATTATATCCCGCGCGACAAGAGCACGGCCAGCATCACCTGGGCGGTCGAGGGGCTGAAATGGACGCTGGAAGGACGGCGTCTGGGCAAGCTGCCCAATTATGACGAGAACGCCTATATCAAGGCGAGCTACCTGTTCAATTCGACGCTGCAATATGATTTCACCGACCATCTGCGCGGGTCGCTGTCCGTCACCAACCTGCTGGATCGCAAGCCGGTGAAAGACAGGACTTATGCCGCCTATCCCTATTATGACATCAGCTGGTTCGACAGTGTGGGCCGCAGCATGTTCATGCAACTGACCTACAAACTGGGCGGGTCTGCGCTCTGACGGAATGGCCGTCACTGTCCGACGGGTGACGGCCAGACGACTTCACATGCTTCATTGTTCCGGGGTCGCCGGACGATAGCGGCTGGGCGGTACGCCCAATATCCGCTTGAACATGGTGGTGAAGGCAGCGGCGCTGTCATAACCAAGGTCGAAGGCGATGCTGGTCACCGGCTCGCCCTCCGCCAGACGCGGCAAAGCAATAAGGATACAGGCCTGCTGCCGCCATGCGCCGAAGCTCAGTCCTGTTTCGCGACGAAAGGCGCGGGTGAAGGCGCGGCGTCCTATGCCCAGATCCGCGCTCCACTGGTCGATCGTGTCATGGGGCGTCGGTCGGTCAAGAAAAGCCTGACATTTAGCGGCGATATCCGCCGTCTGGGGAAAGGGTACGGCCAGCGGCACAACGGGTGCTGCCGCCAGTTCCGCCAGCAGCAGATCCATCACCTTATCATCCCGCCCGCCCCGATCATAGATGGGCGGAATATGGCTTGCCGCCTCCAGCAGGGAACGCAGCAGCGGCGACACCTGAATGACCTTGTTCCGCTCACCCAGCCATCCTTCGACGCCCCGCTCGATCAGCACGCTGCGGGTGCTGACCGCGCCCACCATCCGCACCGCATGG
>JAGVJS010000285.1 GCA_020051025.1 Sphingobium sp.
AGGGCGGGCGGCCGACCGCGACTTCCACAATGCGATATTGAACGCCACGCGCAATGATGCCTTGCTGACCCTGACCGCCAGCATCGGCGCGGCGGTCAACTGGACCACCCAGTTCAAGCAGCGCGCCCGCGCCCTGCCGCGTAACCCGATCCCCGATCACGTCCGCGTCTATGACGCGATCGCGGCGGGTGACGCACAGGCGGCGGCGGAAGCGATGGGCGTGTTGGTCGATCTGGCGCTGGAGGATACGGCCAGCGCAATGGTGGGGTGACGAGCAGAAGCGGACGTTATTTCTCCCCTCCCTTTCAAGGGAGGGGGCGGGGGTGGGTACGCCGCGAAGCGGCGCTCTGCCGTCGATAGATAGCCGGTTCGCTTCGCTCACCACCCACCCCAACCCCTCCCTTAAAAGGGAGGGGCTTATGTCTCCTAGCCACCCCTCTCCGCCATCAGGCATCTAGGCGGGCGATTCTGCGTCCCTGTCGCCATAGATAAACGCCATCAGCCCCGACCGTAGCCGCACTTCGCGCCGGACATAGTCGACCTCATAGGCGTCGGCGCTGGCGATATCCTGCGGCGTCAGGCGGAAGAGCAGGCCTTCGACCGCGTCGGCCGGATCGTCGCTGGGTTCCACCATCGGGTGCCACTTCGTCCCGCTCTTGGCGATCACGTCCGCATCGCTGATCTCGATCATATGCTGGCGAAAGCCGGGCAGGGCGTCGGGCGTACCCTCCACCGGGCGGCCGAACAGGGCCATCTGGACCTCCTTCTGCCGCAGCGTGCCGTAGGAGAAGAGCAGGATATCGGCCATGGCAGGTTCCTTGATAACGGATATCCGGCGGATAGGCCGATGCAGCATCCGCTCAAAGAAAAAAGGCCGGAGCGGCATGTCCGCTCCGGCCTTTTTCACAGGCATCCGGTTGCGACCCCGGCCCCTTATTCGATCACCTGATCGGGCAGCGCGTGGGTCGTCTTCGACCCCCACAGCGCGTAGAAGAGGATATAGAGTTCGCAGGCGGCGGTCAGCAGGAAGCTGGTCTGCAACCCATAATGGTCCGCCAGCCAGCCCTGCACCACCACCAGCGCGCCACCGGCGATCGCCATGATCAGCAGACCCGAACCTTCTTCGGTCAGGGGGCCAAGCCCCTTGATGCCGAGGGTGAAGATGGTCGGGAACATGATCGAGTGGAACAGGCCCACCAGAATGAGCGACCACATGGCGACCGGGCCGGTGGTGAAGACCGTGACCAGCATCACGATGAAGGCGCCGATCGAGAAGGCGGCGAGGACATGGCCCGCATCGAACTTCTGCATCATGG
This sequence comes from Sphingobium sp., assembly GCA_020051025.1. Lineage (GTDB taxonomy): Bacteria > Pseudomonadota > Alphaproteobacteria > Sphingomonadales > Sphingomonadaceae > Sphingobium. Next base: position 1,317 of record JAGVJS010000285.1, read on the forward strand.
CGGAACCTGCGAATCGACCGACCATCATGCCGCCCCACAGCAGGGTCAGATAATTGCCTGCCTGTGCCGGCGTCAGGTTTGCGATGGTCGGCTGGCTGACGAAGTTGACGAACAGGTTGGCGACGCCGATTTCCGCGATCAGATAGATGAAGATCGCCGGGATACCGAACACCAGATTGCGATGCTTCCAGAGCGAATGTTTCTTGCGCTCTTCCTTGTTGTGGCGCGTCGTGGCGTTACCCATTGCCGGCAGCGGGAAGCGGGCGATGACGATGGCCAGCACCGCCAGCACGATCGCGACCAGCACATAGGGCAAAATCACAGACTGCGCGTCAGCCAGGCGTTCGGCCTGCGTCAGGACGACGTCACCCTGCGCCGTGCCACTCTTCGACCGGCCAAGGATCAGATAGGCCCCGAACGGAGGCGCCAGCATGGTGCCCATGGAGTTCATCGCTTGCACCAGATTGAGGCGCGAGGAAGCGGTTTCAGCCTTACCGACAACCGCAACATAGGGATTTGCCGCGACTTGGAGCAAAGTCACGCCCGCAGCGATCACAAATAACATGGTGATCGTTACCCAGTAAGAAACCAGTGTGGCGGCGAGCGTCATGCCCAGCGCACCGGCAGCCATCACGAGCAATCCGACGACAAGTGACTTCTTGTAGCCAATCCGCTCGATGATCTTTGCCGATGGATACGCCGCCACGCCATAGGCAATGAACCAGGCGAACTCGAGCAGCGTCGTCTGGAAATAACTTAGCGCAAACACGCTGCGCAGATGTGGCAGCAACGTGTTGTTGATGACGGTGATGAAGCCCCACATGAAGAAGAGGCTGGCGAGCAACGCGAGCGCAGGGCCGTAGCGCGTGCCGGGGTTATGCGTTGCGACAGGCGCAGCGCCAGACGAGATCGGTCCTGCCATTCATCCTTCTCCAGTGCAGTTCCAGTAGCAGGCCGCCCGATCAAGGGTTGCGCCTGCTTATTTTGTCGGAGTATATCCCCCTCAACCGCCCGTCAATGGGCGTGCGTTTTTCGGGAGGAAGTCCATGCGAAAGGTCGTCGATTTGAAAACAGCGCTGTCATGCGCTCTGGCTATCGCCATGGCAAGCGGAAGCGCCCTCGCCGCCGACGTCAGCCGCGCCCCCGCCGGCACCGCCGATGGCGCGGCGATCGAAACGATCACGCTGAAAAATGGCGCAGGCGTTTCGGCGAAGATCCTGACCTATGGCGCGACGCTCCAGTCGCTGTCCGGCCCCGGCAAGGACGGTCAGATCGCCGATGTGCTGCTCGGCTATGACGACCTCAAGGATTATGTCGATCACCCGAATTTCTTCGGCGTGACCGTTGGCCGCTATGCCAACCGCATTGCTGGCGGCAAGTTCAGCATCGACGGCAAGAGCTATCAGCTTCCCCTGAACGACAAGGTCAATTCGCTGCACGGCGGCGGCAAGGGTTTCGACAAGCAGGTGTGGAAGGTCGTGTCGCTGAAGAGCGGTTCCAAGGCCAGCCTGGTGCTGGGCCTCACCAGCCCCGACGGCGATTCGGGCTATCCCGGCAAGCTGGACGTGACCGTTACCTATACGCTGGACGAAGCGGGCAACCTCGGCATCGCCTTCGACGCGAAGACCGACAAGCCGACCATCATCAACATGACCAATCATGCCATCTTCAATTTGCAGGGTGAGGGATCGGCCGATGGCGCGATGGGCCATTTGCTGACGATTCCCGCCAAGGCCTATACGCCGGTCGACGCCAACCTGATCCCCACCGGTGAATTGAAGCCGGTCGAAGGCGGCGTGTTCGATTTCCGCAGCGCCCGCCGTGTGGCGGACGGGCTGCGCGACGGCCGCGATGCGCAGATCATCGCCGGCCGTGGCTACGACCACAACTGGGCGCTGGACAAGGGCGCGACCAAGACGCCGCAACTGGCCGCGCGGCTGGAAGATCCGGTGTCGGGCCGCGTTCTGGAAGTGCTGACGACCGAGCCGGGCGTGCAATTCTATACTGGCAACTTCCTGGATGGCACCTTTATCGGCAAGGGCAGCCATGTGTACCGCATGGGCGACGGCATCGCGCTGGAGCCGCAGAAATTCCCGGACTCGCCCAACAAGCCGAATTTCCTGTCGGCGCGCGTCGATCCCGGCAAGCCTTATCATCATGAAATGGTCTATCGCCTGTCGGTGGCCCGCTAATGGCTGAATGGCGCAAGATCGATCGGGACGTCGCGGACACGCTGGGGGAGGGGACGCTCTGGTCGGCGCGCGGCAACGCGGTCTACTGGGTCGATATCCTCGCCCCGGCGCTCAACCGGCTGTCGCTGGAGAGCGGCGTGGTCGAGCGTTTCGCCATGCCTGAGCCGCTCGGCTGGGTGGCGGAGCGGGAGGCCGGCGGCTTCGTCGGCGGCTTTCAGAGTGGCTTCGCCGAAATCAGCCTCGATCCGTTGACCATTACGCCCTTCGGCGACCCTGAGCCGCACTTCCCCGGTAACCGGATGAATGACGGCAAGGCGGACGGGCAGGGCGCCATCTGGTGCGGCACGATGGACATGGCCGAGGAGCATGATCGCGGCGCGCTCTATCGCCTCGCGCCCGATCGTAGCTGGACCGTGGTGGACAGCGACTATCGCGTGCCCAACGGTCCCTGTTTCTCGCCCTGTGGCCAGTGGCTCTACCATAGCGATACGGCGAAGAAGCAGATGTACCGCTTCCGCCGCACGCAAGATGGCGCGACCGAGCGCGAGCCGTTCATCCAGTTTGGCGAGGCGGACGGCTATCCCGATGGCATGACCGTGGATGCCGAAGGCCATATCTGGGTCGCCCATTGGGGCGGCAGCCGGATCAGCCGCTTCACGCCGGAAGGCAAGCTGGACCGGGCGATCGCCATGCCGGCGCGGCAGGTGACGAACATCACCTTCGCCGGCCCCAACCTCGACCGCATGTTCGTCAGCAGCGCGACCGTCGGCCTCGACGATCCGACCGAATATGATGGCGGTTTCTTTGAGGTGGAGAGCGGCGTGCGCGGTCTGCCGACGAACCTCTACGCGGGCTGACGTTCGGTATCATCCGGGCGATCGGGGCGCGGCTGTCATCAGGCAGCCGCGCCCTTCGCATATCCGGCACATGCAAATCCGGTTGCACGCTCCGGACGAATCGGCTAGAGCGCTGGGACAACGTTGTCATGCCCTCTCCAAAGTCATGCGATGTTGCGATCCCGGACGGTCCGATGGTGAACTGCACGCATCATCGACTGTCCGGGGCGACTTTTTCCGATATCGATGGATCAGCGGCGCGGTGGGCGCTACCGTAAAGCGTCAGCTTTTGCGCCGCAGGCGGCGCAGCAGCGACACGCCCAGAAAGCCGCCGCCGACCACGGCCGCGATCGCGCC
>JAGVJS010000177.1 GCA_020051025.1 Sphingobium sp.
GCCCTGACGATCCAGACGACGCTGTGTGCCTTCCGCCGCGTCGCGCACCACCATGGGCAGCTTCGCGCCCGGCGGCACGTTGAGTTCGGTCCGCGCCGTGCGGATCGCGCTCACCAGCCGGATCAGCCAATCGATTTCGGCCTGCGCTTCCGTATCCACCGCCGCCAGCGCCTGCGGCCACTGTGCGATGATCAGTTCGTTCCCGCGCTCGCCGGTCAGGTGCCACAATTCTTCGGTGATGAAGGGCATGAAGGGATGCAGCATCACCAATATCTGATCGAATGCCCAGCCCGCGACGGCCTTCGTCTCGTCATCCATCGCGCCCTTGGTGAGTTCGATATACCAGTCGCAAAACTGGTCCCAGACGAAATGATAGATGGCGTTGGCGGCTGCATCGAAGCGCAATTCGACCATCGCCGTGTCGATCGCCTGCACGGTCGCGACCGTTTCCGCGATGATCCAGCGGTTGACCGGCAGCGTGGCATGCGGCGCTTCATGACTGGTCGAAGCCGTTACGCCGTTCGACTGGAGGAAGCGCGCGGCGTTCCACAGCTTCGTCGCGAAGTTGCGATAACCCTCTACCCGCTTCTCATCCATCTTCACATCGCGGCCCTGGCTTTCCATCGCCGCCATGAAGAAGCGCAGCGCATCCGCACCGAATTTATCGATCAGGCCGAGCGGATCGACCACATTGCCCTTGGACTTGGACATTTTCTGCCCGTCGGCCGCGCGGACGAGGCCGTGGAGATACAGCTTCTTCCATGGGACATCGCCCATGAACTCCATCCCCTGCATCGCCATGCGCGCATCCCAGAAGAACAGGATGTCGAAGCCGCTGATCAGCAGGTCGTTGGGATAATGGCGCGACAGCTTGTCGCTCTGTTCCGGCCAGCCCAGCGTACCGAACGGCCAGAGCGCGGACGAAAACCAGGTGTCGAGGACGTCGGGATCGCGGGTCAGCACCTTGTCGCCCGCCAGCGCCTGCGCCTCGGCTTCGCTCTCCGCGACATAGGGATTGCCGTCTTCGTCGAACCATGCCGGGATCTGATGCCCCCACCACAGCTGGCGCGACACGCACCAGGGCTGGATATTCTCCATCCAGTTGAAGAAGGTCTTTTCCCATGTCTTGGGCACGATCTCAATCGCGCCGTCGCGCACCGCCTTGGTGGGGGCGATGGCCAGCTTTTCCGCGTCCACATACCATTGATCGGTCAGCCAGGGTTCGATGACCACATTGGAGCGATCGCCGAACGGCGTCTGGATCGTGCGCGGCTCGAAATCGGCCGAGACTTCCTCGCCTTCCTTGTTCTTGGTGACATGGGGGACGAGGAAGCCCAGTTCCTTGATCTCCGCGACCACGGCTTCGCGCGCGCCATCCACACCATCCTTCTTGAAGCGGTGGAGGCCGAGGAAGCGATCGGGGATCAGGCCGTCGGCGGTCTGGACGACGTTGGCGTCGGCATCGAACATGTTGAGCATCTCGCCGGCCTTCAGCCCTGCGCGCTTGCCCACGTCGAAGTCGTTGAAATCATGCCCCGGCGTGATCTTGACCGCGCCGGTGCCCAGCGCCGGGTCGGCATGTTCGTCGGCCACGATCCTGAAGCGACGCCCGGTGATCGGCTGGAGGATTTCCTTGCCGACGACCGCCTTGTAGCGCTCATCGTCGGGATGCACGGCAATCGCCATATCGGCCAGCATCGTTTCCGGGCGCGTGGTGGCGACGACGATATGGTCGCTGCCATCCGCCAAGGTCACGCCGTCCGCCAGCGGATAGCGGAAGCGCCAGAAGCCGCCCTTCGTCTCGATCGTCTCGACCTCAAGGTCCGAAATGGCCGACCGGAAATGCGGATCCCAGTTCACCAGCCGCTTGTCACGATAGAGCAGGCCGCGCTTGTGCAGTTCCACGAAGGTCTTCACGACCGCCTTCGAAAAACCCTCGTCCATGGTGAAGCGTTCGTTCGCCCAGTCCATGGAGCAACCCAGGCGCCGCAGCTGGCCGGTGATGGTGCCGCCGCTCTCGGCCTTCCATTCCCACACCTTTTCGACAAACTGCTCGCGCGTGAAATCGGTGCGCTTCTGCTGCTGCGCGTTCAGTTGCCGCTCAACCACCATCTGCGTCGCGATGCCCGCATGGTCGGTGCCGACCACCCACAAGGCATCCTTGCCGCGCAGACGCTCATAACGGATCACGATGTCCTGCAAGGTGTTATCGAGCGCATGGCCGATATGCAGGCTGCCGGTCACGTTCGGCGGCGGGTTCACGATGGTGAAGGGCGTCGCGTCGGGACGATCGGGGCGGAACAGTCCCTTATCTTCCCAATGGGCGTACCAGCGGGCTTCGATATCGGCGGGGTCGAATGTTTTGGGCAGCTCGGTCATGATCGCGCTTTAGCGGCTGGGGCGCGACACGCAAGAGAGGGCAAGCGTCAGATCAGGCTATCCATGACCTCGGGCGGCAATCCGGCTCGGATGGTGATGCCGCCATCCCCCTTGCGCGCGACCAGTTGCGGCTCGGACAGGCTGTTGTCGAACACCCATGCCCGGTCCGCCCGATCGAAGAACCAGCGTAGCTGCGCAAAGGATCGCATACGCCGCGCCTCCACCTTGTCAGGCGGCACATCATGCCCGCCCTTGGCGACGCGAAAGCCAATGCGCTCCAACTGCCGCTCCACCGAATCCAGATAGACATAGATCAGCAGAACCTCAAAGCCCCTGTCCCGCGCCTTGTCCACCAGCCGTCGATATTTCGGACTGGACAGCACGGTTTCCACGCCGATCGTCTGGTGCACGTCGATCGAGGCGTCCAGCCACGCCTCGATCCGCTGCACCGCCGCCAGATTAGCCGTGTCCTGATCCAGATGTTCGCTATCGCGCAGGCGAACGGTCAGCAGGTCGGGGTTGATGATCCAAACCGACCCGTCAAATTCGGCCACGTCGCTCCGGCCATAAGCGGAACTTTTGCCGCAGCCATTCGGTCCCGCGACAATCCACAGGCGCGGGCGGGCATGGCCCTTTCCCTTCCCGCTCAATCCTTGGCCTTGATCGCGCGATTTTCTTCCCGCGCCTTGCGCACGCTCGCCTTGAACGAAGCCAGAAACTCCGCGCCAAAATTGGGGCTGTCGGCATCGACCACGCGCAGCTTGACCACCTTCCCGTCCTTGTGAACGGTGCGGTATTTCGGCTTGCCCGGCTTGCCGAGGTCGATGGGACCATCGACGATATCGACCTTCATCTTTGCCATGGGGTCAATATAGCAGGCCGGGCCAGTCGCTTAAAGACTCATCTCCCCGTCCACTTGTCCAGCCAGCCCAGCGCCTCGCCATACCATTGCAGCGAGTTTTTCGGCTTGAGCACCCAGTGATTTTCGTCCGGGAAGACCAGCAGTTTCGACGGGATATTGCGCCGCTGGAGCGCTGTAAAGGCGGCCAGCCCCTGTGTATAGGGAATGCGGAAATCCTTCTCGCCCGTCACGACCAGCATCGGCGTCTTCCACGCCGTGACATGGTTGACCGGGTTCCATTTCTCGAACTCTTCCGGCTTCTCATAATAGGGGCCGCCATGCTCCCATTCGTCGAACCACAGCTCTTCGGTTTCGTACGCCATGGCGCGGGCGTCGAACACGCCGTCATGCTGGACGATGCACTTGAAGCCGTCGGCCCATTGGCCCTCGATCCAGTTCATCATGTAACCGCCATAGCTGGCGCCCAGCGCGCAGGCATTGGTCGCGTCGACTTCGGCATCCTTCGTGGCAGCCGCAGCAAGGCCGAGTTTCAGGTCTTCCAGCGGCTTGCCGCCCCAATCCTTGTTGATGGCGTCGGTGAAGGCCTGTCCGTATCCGGTGGAGCCATGGAAATCGACGATCACCGCGGCATAGCCATGGGCCGCGAAAGCCTTGGGGTTCCAGCGATAGGACCAGCTATCGTTGAAGCTGCCCTGCGGCCCGCCATGGACCAGAAAGGCGACCGGCAGCTTCTTCACCGTGCCGCTGGCGGACGGGTAAGCAGATGGGTTCAGGGGCTTGACGATCTGGCCCCAGACCATGTCGCCATTCGCGCCCTTGAAGCTGAACCGCTCGACCGACACATCGTCCACGCCGGCCAGCTTCTGCGCGTTGACATCGGTCAGGCGGACGGGCTTGCCCTGAGCCTTTGAAGAAGAAATGGGGGGCATCTTCCAGAAATCAGCCGGCGACTGGATACTGTCCATCGCATAGACGAAGCCGCCCTGCGGCAGGGGCACGACGCTGCCGGCATGGCCCTTCTGCGTCAGCCGCACCACCTTGCCCGACGCGGCATCGACCCGGAACACGGGATTGTCGAGCACGTCATTGGCCGTGACCAGCAGCCCCTTGCCATTGGCTTCCCAGGCGATCGAGGCAACCGACCGGTCCCAGCCTTCGGTCAATGCCTTCGTCTCGCCACTGGCGATGTTGCGCAGCATCAGCACCTGCCGATCGGCTTCATAGCCCGGCCGCTTCATCGCGACATAGGCAAGCCATTGACCGTCCGGCGACACCGTCGGCAGCGTATCGGTTGCGTCATTGGCATCGGTCAGGTTGGTCGGCGCCGCGCTGCCATCGGCCGGCACCGAGAAAATGTCGAGATTGGTCGACAGCGGCTCGATTCGGCCTGCCTCGCGCAGCGCGAAGAACAAAGTCTTGCCGTCCTTGCTCCACGCGACTTCTTCCGCGCCACCAAAGGGCTTGGACGGGCTATCGCCGACCAGACCGCCCATCACCGACACGGCCGGGCCGCCCGCGACCGGCATCACGAAAATCTGCGACCGCTGGCCGTCCGACCATGTATCCCAATGGCGCACGAACATCTGGTCATAGACACGGCCCGATCCCGCTTCCTTGGGCGCATCGGGCTTCACATCGTCGATCGTCCTTGCGCCGACGGGACGGTCGGCCCACAGCGCGACCTTGCTGCCGTCGGGACTGAGCAGGAAGCCGGAAATGCCGCCCGGCGCCTTGCTGATCTGCACCGGTTCGCCGCCGTTCAGCGCCACGCGCCACAGCTGGTCGTCACCGCTGGCGTTGGACTGAAAATAGAGCGCGCTGCCATCGGGGGAGAAAATCGGCGACGCTTCATTCCTGTCCGGCTTCGACGCGATCAGCTTGGGCGTCTGCCCCGCTTTGCTGATGTCGAGCAGATAAAGGTCCATCCGCCCCTTGTTCGCGGCCAGATCGGTGCTGCGCAATTGATAGGCCAGCCATTTGCCATCCGGCGACACGGCAGGCGCGGCGATGCGGTCCAGCCCCGCCATGTCGGCCGGCGTGAACGGAC
>JAGVJS010000063.1 GCA_020051025.1 Sphingobium sp.
CCGCGCCGCATGACAGCATCCCCGGCGCCCACTGGTTCCCCGAAGCGGGCCGGGGCGAACTGGCCTCCGGCATCGGCGACTGGTTCCTGCGGGGCATCGCCCGGCTGACCCACGGACGGCGCGACGCGATGCTCATCCTCTTCTGCAAGGCGGATTGCTGGATGGGCTGGAACGCCGCCAAAAGGCTCCATATGGCGGGCTATCGCAATGTCTGGTGGCTGGCCGAGGGCACCGATGGCTGGGGCGACCTTGAAAGGCCACTTTCCCGCGCCGAACCCGATGGCGGCACCATCCCATAGGACCAAAGGTCAATTGTGCGCGCCGCCCCTGTGGCCGCACTCTCCACGCAATCCGGCAGACCAAGCCGTTTGATTCCATGGAGAGTGATTTGACCGACCTGCGCATTCCGGCCGTTCTGCTGACCGCCGCCGCCCTCGCTGTTTCGCTGCCCGCCTGCGCCAGGGACATTATCGTCCATATGAAGAATCAGGGTGCCGACGGCGCGATGGTGTTCGAACCCAGCTATGTGAAGGCCGCGCCCGGCGACACGATCCGCTTCCAGCCCTCAGACGCCAGCCACAATGCCGAAACCATGGCCAATATGCTGCCCGCCGGCGCCACGCCGATGAAGGGCGCGATGAACAAGGAAGCGGTGCTGACCCTCAGCAAGAGCGGCCTCTACGGCATCAAATGCATGCCGCATTATTCGATGGGTATGGTCGCGCTGGTTCAGGTGGGCAAGGTGACGCCGGCCGACATCGCCGCCGCCAAGGCTGTGAAACTGCCGCCCTTCGCCGCCAAGCGCATGACTGCCGCGCTCGCCAAGGTGAAGTAAGCGCCGCCCTTTTCATTCAGACGCATATCATTCGGGAGTAGGACCATGTTGCAGCAGGCGATGGAGCGTTTCGCGGGTAAGACGCTGATCCGCGATCAATATGACAATTATATCGGTGGGCAGTGGGTCGCGCCGGTGCAGGGCGGCTATTTCGACAATATCTCGCCTGTCACCGGGCAGGTGGTCGGCCGGATCGCCCGCGGCACCGCCGGCGATATCGAACTGGCGCTGGACGCCGCGCACAAGGCGAAGGATGGCTGGGGCAAGACGTCGTCCACCGATCGCGCCAACATCCTGCTGAAGATCGCCGACCGGATGGAGGCCAATCTGGATCTGATCGCGATGGCCGAGACGATCGACAACGGCAAACCGATCCGCGAAACGACCCATGCCGACATTCCGCTCGCCATCGATCATTTCCGCTATTTCGCGGGCTGTGTCCGTGCGCAGGAAGGGTCGATCAGCGAAATCGACCATGACACGATCGCTTATCATTTCCACGAGCCGCTGGGTGTGGTCGGCCAGATCATTCCGTGGAACTTCCCCATCCTGATGGCGGTGTGGAAGCTGGCCCCGGCCCTGGCCGCCGGCAACTGCATCGTGCTGAAGCCCGCCGAACAGACGCCGATGTCGATCCTGGTGCTGCTCGAAGTGATCGGCGACCTGCTGCCGCCCGGCGTGCTGAACGTCGTCAACGGCTTCGGCGTCGAAGCGGGCAAGCCGCTCGCCAGCAACAAGCGGATCAGCAAGATCGCCTTCACCGGTGAAACCACCACCGGCCGCCTGATCATGCAATATGCTTCGGAAAATCTGATCCCCGTCACGCTGGAACTGGGCGGCAAGTCGCCCAACATCTTCTTCGCCGACGTGATGGACGCCGACGATGATTATTTCGACAAATGCCTGGAAGGCTTTGCGATGTTCGCCCTCAATCAGGGCGAAGTCTGCACCTGCCCCAGCCGCGCGCTGATCCAGGAATCCATCTACGAAAAGTTCATCGAACGCGCCATCGCGCGGGTGAAGGCGATCAAGCAGGGCAGCCCGCTCGACCCGTCGACCATGATCGGTGCGCAGGCCTCGAACGACCAGCTCGAAAAGATCCTCTCCTATATCGAGATCGGCCTCAACGAAGGCGCCGAACTGCTGACCGGCGGGGAACGCGCCAGCCTCGATGGCGAACTGGCCGACGGCTATTATGTGACCCCCACCGTGCTGAAGGGCCACAACAAGATGCGCATCTTCCAGGAGGAGATTTTCGGCCCGGTGCTGGCCGTCACCACCTTCAAGGATGAAGCCGAAGCGCTCACTATCGCCAACGACACGCTCTATGGCCTCGGCGCTGGCGTATGGACCCGCGATGGAACCCGCGCCTACCGCATGGGCCGGGGTATTCAGGCCGGCCGCGTCTGGACCAACTGCTACCATGCCTATCCCGCCCATGCGGCGTTCGGTGGTTACAAACAGTCGGGCATCGGCCGCGAAAACCACAAGATGATGCTGGACCATTATCAACAGACCAAGAATCTGCTGGTCAGCTACAGCCCCAAGGCATTGGGCTTCTTCTAAGGCGGGGAACGGTTCGTCAGAAGGCGTTCTCCCTCTCCAACACGCCTTCGACGGCGGCGGGCACCCTTTCCCCGGTGTCCGCCGCACCGTTGTTTCAAGGGACCGGAGGTCAGACATGACGGCATTGCCACCACGGATATTGGCGACGGCAGAAGCCGCGGCACTGATGCAGCGGCTGACGGCCATGCA
>JAGVJS010000115.1 GCA_020051025.1 Sphingobium sp.
CAGGCCGATGGCGATCGCGGCGGCCATCACCGCCATCACCATGCCGCGCTTTTCACGCGGGAAATAATCATAGGTCAGGCTGGTGCCGGCCGGCTGTGACGCCGCTTCGCCAATGCCCACGCACAGCCGCGACAGCATCAGCGTGAAAAAGCCGGTGGCAAAAGCCGCGCCACCGGTCGCCAGCGACCAGAAGCCGATCGTGATGGCCAGCAGCTTCGTGCGTATCCACCCGTCCGCCAGCCGCCCCAGCGGCAGGGAAAAGAGAGCATAGAACAGCGCGAACACGGTGCCATAGAGCAGCCCCATTTCCGCATCGCCGATATGCAGGTCCGCCTTGATCGCCGGGGCGAGGATGGCGAGGATGTTGCGGTCGAGCAGGCTGACCAGATTGGTGCCCGCGACCAGCGCGAGCGCATAATAGGCGGTGCTGCGCTGTGGAATCGTCTGGTTCACAGGCGGAACACGCGCTCGGCATTGCTCTGCATCAGCTTGCGCTTCGCATCGTCGGATATGTCCAGAAGGTCATGGGTCCGCACCTCGTCCGCCACATATTGATAGGGATAGTCCATCGCATACATGACCCGATCCTCCCCCAGCACGGATTGCGCGAAGGTGATCGCTGGCGCCCATGCCATGCCGCTGGTGGTCACGCAGACGTTCGAGCGCATATAGTCGTGGATCGACTTGTTCAGCGGCTTCATGCGTTCATAGCGCTGCGACCGCACACCGGCCTGATGCATATAGTCCAAACGATAGAGCCAATAGGGTAGCGCTTCCCCCATATGGCCGACGATGATCTGCAAATCGGGGTAGCGGTCGAAAATGCCGATGGTGATGAGGCGGAGAAGATGCATCCCCGTCTCCACGCCAAAGCCGAAGATGGCCCCGTCCAGCCCCGCCTCCAGCATCGGTCCGATCATGGCGTCGGGCGGGGTGGAGGGATGGATATAGAGCGGCTGTCCGGTGTCGGCGAGCGCGCGGAAGATCGGGTCGAATTTGGGATCGTCCAGATATTCACCCTGGCTATGGCTGTTGACCATCACGCCCTTGAAGCCGAGGTCGCGCGCGCCGCGCCGGATTTCGGCGGCTGACCAGTCCGGGTCGAGCGGCGCGATGGACGTCATGCCGACGAAGCGGGTGGGATGGGCAGCGCAGCGATCGGCCAGATGATCGTTGGCGCGGCTGACCATCGCCTTGGCCTCTGCGATATCCAGCAAGGGCTGCACCCCCGGTGAGGTCAGCGACAGGATCGCCACGTCGACGCCGGTCGCGTCCATGTCCGCCAGTCGCTGATCGCCCAGGTCCAGCAGCCGGTCGATGATCTGCCTCGCCCGTTCCGACGGTGACTGGGCGTAGAAGCCCCAGAGCGACACCATGCCCCGGTCCGCCGTCCCGTCGCGCACCATGCGCAGATAGGCGTCGATCTGGTCGCGTGTGGCGAACGCCTCTTCGGTGGCGATGCGCCGGTATCCGCGATCGCCGCCAGTCTTCAATATATGCGTCATCGCTTATCCTTCATGCACGGCTTTGGTGACGAGGCAGGCGTCGATCCCCTCTGGCCCGTCCTCCGCGCCATGGCCGGACCATTTGACCCCGCCAAAGGGGGAGTCCGCCCCACCGATCATTGCCGTGTTGATGCCGACCATGCCGGCTTCCACTTCACGCGCGACCCGCCGCTGACGCACCGCGTCGCCGGTCCAGGCATAGGCGGCCAGGCCATAGGGCAGGCGATTGGTTTCCGCGATCATCGCGGCTTCGTCGGCATAGCTGTTGATCAGCGCGACCGGGCCGAACGGTTCCTCATTCATGATGTCTGCATGGAGTGGCGCACCCGACAACACGGTCGGCGCGTAGAAATAGCCTGCATTGCCGATCCGTTCGCCACCGGTTTCCAGCCGCGCGCCTTTCGCCACGGCATCGCCAATCAGCCGGTCCATGGCATCCAGCCGCCGGGCATTGGCCATCGGTCCCATGATGCTGCCGGACGCCGAACCATCGCCGACCACCACCGTCTTTGCCCGCTTCACAAAGCCGGCGAGGAAGCGGTCATGCACCTCCGCCTCCACGATGAAGCGGGTCGGCGACACGCACACCTGACCGGCATTGCGATATTTGCCCGCCACCACCGTATCGAGCGCCTTGTCAATATCGGCATCGGCAAAGACCAGCACCGGGCCATGGCCGCCCAGTTCCATCGTCGTGCGCTTGCAATCTTCCGCGGCCAGCTTCGCCAGATGCTTGCCGACGCTGGTGGAGCCGGTGAAGCTCATCTTACGGATGATCGGCGATCCCAGCAGATGGCGCGACACCTCATCGGGCACGCCGAATACCGCCTGCGCCACATCGCCAGGCAGGCCTGCATCGATCAGGCATTGCAGCACGGCTAGTGCGCTGGCCGGCGTTTCCTCCGCCGCCTTCAATATCACGGAACAGCCTGCCGCGATCGGCGCACCCAGCTTGCGGCCGGGATTGCCGATCGGGAAGTTCCACGGCGCGAAGGCCGCGACCGGGCCGACCGGCTCCTTCGTCACCGTCGATCGCTGGCCGGCCGGGCGGACGAGGGTGCGGCCATAGAGGCGGAAAACCTCGCCGGCGTAGAAGTTGAACAGGCCGACATTCATCATCACTTCGATGCGCGCCTCGGCCAGCGTCTTGCCCTGTTCCAGCGTTGCGATACGGGCAAGGTCTTCCTGCCGCTCGACCATCAGCCGCGCTGCGCCCTGCAAGACAGCGGCGCGGTCCTGCGGCGTGGAGTCGCGCCAG
>JAGVJS010000081.1 GCA_020051025.1 Sphingobium sp.
ACGTTCGCGAACTTCGCACTGCAGGTGGCGAGGCGCTTGTCGCAGCCCGCGCGGGCAACAAAGCTGTCGCCCTCGGCGATGGCGCGCACCGGCGCTTCCAGCAGGGTCAGGCCCGGACGGCGCAGCGTTTCGCCATAGGCCAGCACGTCGGTGACGGTCGCATGGCCGCCCTTCTGCACCGCACCGAGCGACTTTTCCTCCAGCGTGGTGATGCCGCCCGCGACATTGCCGGGGCTGGGATTTTCGGAAATCGGTTCGCCATGGTCGATGAAATAGCGTTTGAAACGGTTGACCAGCGCGACCAGCGCATCGAACACTGGCTCATCCGTGGCGCGCTGCATCAGCAGCCGCTCCGCGCCGAAAATTTCCGGTATCTCGGTCAGGATCGCCTGCCCGCCTGCTTGCGTGACGACGTCGGCAGCGCGACCGATCAGCGGGTTGGCGGTGATGCCGCTCAGCCCATCCGACCCGCCGCATTTGAGGCCGAGGCGCAGCGCACCGATACCCACCGGTTCCCGCCGATCCTGCGATGCGATGGCGACCAGTTCGTCGATCGCGCTTTCCGATGCCTCATATTCATCGGCGCTGATCTGTGCGCCCACGCTGCGAATACGGTCGCGGCGCTCCGGGGGGATGCGCTCCAGCAGCTTGGAAAGCTGGTTTTCCTCGCAGCCAAGGCCGATGATGAGGACGCCACCAGCATTGGGATTGGACGCCAGCGCGGCCAGCACGCGCGCGGTGCCGTCCAGATCGTCGCCCAGTTGCGAACAACCCAGCGGATGGGGAAAGGCCAGCACAGCGTCGACCTGTCCCGCATGGCGATCTGTCGCCTGCTTCGCGATCCGTTCCGCCGTGCGGGCAACGCAACCGACGGTCGGGATAACCCAGATTTCATTGCGGGTGCCCACGCTGCCGTCAGCGCGGCGATAGCCCTGAAATTGCCAGCGCATGTCAGCGCATGTGACAGCGGCGTCATGCAGCGGCGCAAAGCTGTACGGTTCCTCCGCCTTCAAATTGGTGTAGAGATTGTGGCTGTGAACATGGGCGCCCAGCGCGATCGCCTGAGTCGCGCTGCCGATCGGCCAGCCATAGCGACGCACCGGGTTGCCCGCCGCTATGCCATGCAGCGCAAATTTATGCCCCCGGCCGATCGCGTCGGCGAGCGTAACCGCCCGCCCCGCGACATGGATGGTTTCGCCCGCATCCAGCGCGCGCAAAGCCACTGCGACATCATCGTCCGGTGCAATCTGCACGGCATCCGGCAGGGTCTGGACAGGCTGGTCTTGGGGTTTGGGCATCGTCTCCATTGCGCCGTGATAGCATTTGTGCCAACGCTGGCACAAGTCCAAAGGAGATGATGACCGTGACCCCGCTGACGCTCGACCCCAACCGTCTGTTCCCGGCCGATCCCGGCACGCGTTCCATCGCCCGCGCGCTGTATGACAGTGTCGCGCACCTGCCGATCGTCAGCCCGCACGGCCACACCGATCCCGCCTGGTTCGCGACCAACGACGCCTGGGACAATGCGACCGCGCTGCTGCTGGCGCCGGACCATTATCTGTATCGCATGCTCTACAGCCAGGGCGTGAAGCTGGAAGCGCTGGGTGTTCCTGCCTATGGCGTGCCGGGCGATGCCGATCCGCGCGCGGCCTGGCGCATCTTCGCCAGCAACCAGCATCTGTTTCGTGGCACGCCTTCCAGGATGTGGCTGGACCATGTCTTTGCCGAAGTGTTCGGCTTTGAAGAGACGCTGAGCGCAGACACGGCCGATCAGTATTTCGACCGGATCGGCGAACTGCTCGCCACCCCCGCCTTCCGTCCGCGTGCCCTGTTCGACAGATTCAATATCGAACTCATTGCCACGACCGAAGGCGCGCATGAGCGGCTGGACCATCATGACACCATCCGCAAGTCGGGCTGGACTGGCCAGGTCGTGACCGCCTACCGCCCCGATGCGGTGGTTGACCCGGAACATGAGGATTTTCATGCCAGCATGGCCGCCTTCGCCGATCTGACCGGCGAAGATGTGATGACATGGCGCGGCTATCTGCGCGCGCACGCCAAAAGGCGACAGGATTTCATGGCCATGGGTGCGACCTCGACCGACCATGGGCATCAGAGCGCGCGTACGGCCAATCTGTCCGCCGCCGAATCCGAAGACCTGTTCGACCGGATCATCGGCAAGGACTGGACCGCGCAGGACGCCGAACTGTTCCGCGCCCAGATGCTGACCGAAATGGCGCGGCTCAGCCTGGAGGACGGGCTGGTGATGCAGATCCACCCCGGCGCCTGCCGCAACCATAATAGCTGGCTGCATCAGCATTATGGCCGCGACAAGGGCGCGGATATTCCGGGACGCACCGATTATGTCGGCGGACTGAAGCCGCTGCTCGACGCCTTCGGCAATGAGGCGGACCTGTCGATCATCCTCTTCACGCTGGACGAAACCACCTATGCCCGCGAACTGGCGCCGCTGGCCGGTCATTATCCCTGCCTGAAGCTGGGTCCGGCCTGGTGGTTCCATGACAGCCCGGAGGGCATGATGCGCTTCCGCGAGATGACGACGGAAACGGCAGGCTTCTACAATACGGTTGGCTTCAACGACGATACTCGCGCCTTCCTGTCGATCCCGGCCCGGCATGATGTCGCGCGGCGCGTCGATTGCGCTTTCCTGGCCCGATTGGTCGCAGAAGGGCGGCTGCGCGATTGGGAAGCGCAGGAACTGGCGCAGGATCTGACCTATAATCTGGTGCGAAAGGCCTATCGCCTGCCGGACGCTCCACCCCGCCGGCTGGCAAGCGCGGCCTGATCGCGGGGCAGGTGCGTTCCGATATGGAAGGCCCTGCCCTGTCGCTCATCAGCGGGTGACGATCTCCACCTGCGTTTCTCCAAGTCCCTGCGCGCGGGCGCGCAGGACGATCTTGCCCTTTCGCTTGGGATCGCCCTTCACGATCGCCAGCGCAAGTCCGTTGAAGGCGTCCCGGCTTTTCGACGGGAAGGCGGTCATATCGGTCGGATCGCCATTATCGGTGGCGACGATCTCACCCGGTCCTTCGATCGAGAAGTCGACCTTCTGCTTGGCGGCGGGAACGACTTTCCCATCCTTGTCCAAGACCTTGAGCGTCACGAAGCTGAGGTCGCGGCCGTCGCTGGCGATGGCGGCGCGGTCGGCGGTCAGCGACAGTTTCGCCGCCTCGCCCACGGTGTGGATCGTCTCGGTCGCCCAGGGCTGACCCTTTTTCCAGGTGACGACCTTCACCTCGCCCGGTTCATAAACGACATAGTCCCAGCGGAAGCGATATTCATAGTCGCGCTTCTTGATCTTGCCCTGTGACTTGCCGTTGACGAACAATTCGCCCTCGTCCGCCGAGGAAAAGACATGGACCGGCGTGATCTGGCCTGCCCGGTCAGGCCAGGTCCAGTGCGGCAGGATATGCGCGAATTTCAGGTCCGGCCGCCAGCGCGCCTGATAGAGCCAGAAGCGATCCTTGGGGAAACCGGCCAGATCGACGATACCCGAATAGCTGCTGCGCGACGTGTAATAGGGGGTCGGTTCGCCCAGATAGTCGAAGCCGGTCCACACGAACTCGCCCGCGACATAAGGATTCTGATCGTCAGCCGCCCAAACCCGGTCGGGCGAGGAGCCGAAGTCGGAGGCGTGAAGCTCATAGGCCGACACCTGATGCGTGTCGGGATTGCCGCCCGACCAGGGCCGCACCGGACCGCTGATCGCCCCTGCAACCGGGAACATATATTCGCCCCGGCTGGAGAGCGCGGAGGCGCTTTCGGTGGAGAGGATCACCTTGTCCGGGAATTTCGCGCGGAAATTGGGATATTGGCCGACGATGCCGCGAATGCCCGCACCCTGATAGTTGAGGCTGATGACATCCACCGTGGTCGGCAGCAGCATATCCGCCTTGGCATAGTTCATCGCGCTGGTGGCCGGACGGGTCGGGTCTTCCTCATGCGCGATGGCGACCATTTCGCGGCCGACCTTCGCGCCGGCTTCGCCATCATATTGCTCGCCGACCTCGTTGCCGATACTCCACAGGATGATCGAGGGGTGATTGCGGTCACGGCGCAGCATGGCGCGGGCGTCGGCCTCATGCCAGTCGGGGAAGATCAGATGGAAGTCGTGCGGGGTCTTCTTCTTTTCCCAGCTGTCGAACACTTCATCCATGACCAGGAAGCCCATGCGGTCGGTGAGTTCGAGCAGTTCGGGCGCGGGCGGGTTGTGGCTCATGCGCACGGCGTTGGTGCCCATGTCGCGCAATATTTCAAGCTGCCGTTCGGCCGCGCGGGCGTTGAAGGCGGCGCCCAATGCGCCGAGGTCATGATGATTGTTGATGCCGCGCAGCGGGATATGCTCGCCATTGACGATCACGCCTTTGTCGGGATCGAACTTCACATCGCGCACGCCGAAGCGGGTTTCATGGGTGTCGATCGTCTTGCCGCCCTGCGTCACGGTGGACACCGCCACATAGCGGTTGGGCTGCTGCGTGGGCGGCGGTCCCCAGAGGCGCGGATTGGTGAGGATCGCGGAGCCGCTCAGGGTCGCCTTTTCGCCCGGCGCGATGCTCACGGACTGGCGGGCGATGCTGGCGACGGGGCGGCCGGTCCGCTTGCCGTCGGCGTCCAGTGAGTAGAGGGCGGTCGAGACTTCGACCTGCGCGGGCTTGTCGCCGTCATTGTCGAGCGTCAGGCTGAGGTTGACGGTCGCCTGCTCCTTGCTGACCTTGGGCGTGCGGACAGTGCTGCCCCACTGGCCGACATGGACTTTGTTGGCGGTGGTGAGGTAAATGTCGCGATAGAGGCCCCCGCCCGGATACCAGCGCGCCGAAGCGGCGGGGTTATCGAGACGAATGGCGAGTTGGTTCTTTCCGCCCGGCACCGCATAAGGGGTGAGGTCGAGCCGGAAGCTGTTATAGCCATAGGGCCAGCCGCCCACGAGCTTACCGTTCAGCCAGACGGTGGCGTAGGACATGGCCCCCTCGACATCGAGGAAGATGGACTGTCCGTTCGCGCTGGCGGGAATGTCGAGCGCCTTACGATACCAGCCGATGCCCCAGCTGGGCAGGCGGCCCATGCCGCCATAGGGTCCGTCCTTGATGAAGGGACCGGCAATCGCCCAGTCGTGCGGCAGGTCGACATGGGTCCATGCGCTATCATCATACCCGGCCTGCACATAGGAAACGTCGCCGCCGGGATTGCCGGCGGGGCGGACATGGTGTTTGGCGGGATCCTTGATGAAGGGATTGGCGCTGGGAAGAATCCAGGGCTTGAGAACTTTCGCGCCGCTGTCGTCCACCTTGACGGCCGCGTCGGCGGGCGTGTCGGCCAGCTTGCCGTCGCCCGTATCCTCGATCGGCGGGCGGACATCATAGCGCAGGTCGGTGGTCAGACCGGCGGGATCGCCCTTGGTGAAACGCCAGTCCTTGCTGATCGAGACGCTGTCGGCGGCGAGCAGCGCGGCAGGGAGGGACGCCATGGCGACCGCGGAGAGAGAGGCCAGTCGTCGCCAATGCGACACCGAGTTGGACAGGTGTTTCATCTTTCTCTCCCAATAGGCTTGCGTCTGGTAGCGTTATCATTACTCTGAGCGATAGCAGCCGCTTTGGCAAGGCATGAAGTGGCCTGCAAACGCGCTTTTCGTGTGCCACCCCGCACGCTAGGACAGCGTTGCAAAAGAGTGGAGAGGGACATGAAAAGAGCGTTCACCGCGAGTGCGGCCCTGTTGCTGTCGCTGTTACCCGCAGGCGTGCTGGCAAAGCCGGTCACCGATTGCGCGCTACGTGATGCGCCCTTTTCCACCGAATCGCCGATCGTAGACCTGTTGCTCAGCCCACCAGCCAAGGCGATGCTGGAGGCCGATGCGCCGGAGATATTCACCGCTCTGCCGCCGCGCTTCTTCACGACGCAGGCGCCGACCTTTGCGGCGATCCTGAACGTGAAAGCGCTGGCGAAGATGAAGAATTTGCCCGACGACCAGATGGCGGCGCTGGACGCAAAGCTGCGCGCCCTGCCGGTGACGGCGGCGGACAAGGTGGCGCGCTGCGCCCGTTATGATGACGATCGCCCGACTATCATCCTGCCCAAGGGCAAGCCCCGGTTGCTGATCTTCGAAAAGATCAACGGCTTTCGTGACGGCCCTTCCGTCGATGCCGCTCGCGCCGCCTTTCAGGCGATGGCGCAGCGCAAGGGCTGGGCCGTGGTCGTCAGCGACAAGGGCGGCGTGATGACGCCCGCCCTGCTGCGCCAGTTCGATGCCGTCGTGTGGAACAATGTCAGTGGGGACGTGCTGACGCTGGCGCAGCGGGCGGCGTTCAAAGCCTATATCGAACAGGGCGGCGGCTATGTCGCGGTCCATGGATCATCGGGCGATCCGTCCACCTTCTGGCCCTGGTATGTCGACACGCTGGTCGGAACCCAATTTGCCGGCCACCCGATGGACCCGCAATTTCAGGACGCCAGGGTGGTGATCGAGGGGCGTAGCCATCCGGTCGCGGCGGGCCTGCCCGGCGAATGGGTGATGAACGATGAATGGTACAGCTTCACCGCCAATCCCCGCCCCGGCAGCACCATCGTCGCGATGCTGGACGAGGGCAGCTACAAGCCCGGCGCACTGGCCATGGGCGATCATCCGATCGCTTGGACCCGCTGCGTCGGCAAGGGCCGGGTCTTTTATTCCGGCATCGGTCATCGCCCGGAAACCTATGCCGCTCCCCATTATGTCACCATGCTGGAAAATGCCGTGACATGGGCATCGTCGCGCCGGTCCGCCTGTCCACCCGTCACGCCCCCAGCCGGTTGACGGGATAGGCGGGCGGCAGGATGATATCGCCCGGCATCGCCAGTGGCAGCACAGGATTGGCCGCCCCGCCCAGCAACCCATCGAAATAGGCGATGGTGCGGCTCAGCCCTTCCCGCAGGCGGATCGTCGGTTCC
>JAGVJS010000412.1 GCA_020051025.1 Sphingobium sp.
GATCCGGAGCGGCATGCCGACTTGTTGGCGGCAGCAGGCGATACCGCCGGGCGCTGGCGCGAACTGCCCACAGCCGACACATGGTATCTGCGCCAGGCCCGCGCGCTGCCGGTTCCCTGCATTTGCGACGCTGGTGTGCAGGTCGCGGATTGCCACTCTACGGTGCCCTTGTCGCTGTTGCCGGATGCCGCCATCGCCGTCCCGCAACTGAAACAGGAAGCCATCGCTGGCTGGCTGGCCTGGGCGAGGCAGTTTGCCGACTTCGACGTGGATCCCATCGCAGCGCAGGCGGTGAAAGCGTTGGAGGCATGGCGTGCGACCATGCCGATTTCCGACCAAGACTGATCGTCAAACGGCGATTTTTTCAATGCCCCCGGCACGATGCGCCACATCGAACCGGGAGGATTCACCCCAACCGTCGCATACCCCGTCCCTTTGGAGAATGCCCCATGCATATCGATCCCGCCCGCATCTTCAAGCCCGCCGCCCCCCGGTTCACCGTCGTCCTGGACGCGGAAGTTATTTATGACGATGCCGCCCATGCCCGCTACCAGGCGGCGGAGCGCTTCGATCCCACTGACGCCCGTCCCATGCCCCCGCGCAAGGCTGCCAAGGATCCGCGGATAACGCCGCGATGGCCATGCCAGCGGATCACCGCGCTCAGCTGGCTGGTGATGTCCGACGGGGTCGATGGTCTCAGGCCCCTTCGGCTTGAAACCGCAAGCAGGCCAGAGCAGACCGAGGCGGACATCATCCGCACCTTCTTCCGTGACATGGAAAGCCTGAAAGCCGTCGAGCTTGTTACCTGGGGCGGCCACCATTCAGATCTTCCTCAGATCCTGCTCGCCGCGATGGTAGCCGGCATCCCTTTGCCGTCTAACCTTGTCGGCCTTGCCTATCCCTGGCGGCGGGAAGCCTCCGGCCACATCGACTTGTCGAGCCGAGTGACAGGTGGAGCGGACGCCGTCCATCTCGCAGAGGTGGCCGCTGCGCTGAACATTCCGGCCAAGCTGACCTGTCGGCCGGACCTTGTCAGCCAGCTGATGGGCCAGGGCAAATGGTCGGGCGTTCGTAGCGTCGTCGAAGGGGATGTCATGACCACCGCGCTCATCCTGATGCTGTGGCGCCATCTGTCGGGTGAAACCATGTCCCGGCTGGAGGCCGTGCGCCGCCTGACGCACTTCATTGCACACAATTGCGCCCATCGTCCCTACGCGGCCGATTGGGTCAGGTTCGGCGAAGCGGAGCTTGATGCCGCCTTCGCTGCGGAAAGCGCCAAGGTCGCCCATCTGGCGCCCCACTTCAGGTCCGAAGTGCAAATATCGGCCTGATCAAAGGCTATGCTGGAACGGCGCGCCGCCTGACCGCGTGACACTCCCCCGGACAGTCCCTATTGTCCGGGGGATTCGATTTAACTCCGCCTATGCGGACTGATTGCTGGAAAATTTTGCGCCCAATGAACGCCGTAGAGATTGAAGAAGCCGTATCCGACCTGGTTTCCCAGCCGTTCGACGCCGCCGAATTCCCGTTCCAGTTCATCACCGCGTTCGGCGCCAAAAAGGCGACGGTCGACCGCCTGCGCGCTACGAAGAACGGCACCAACCAATCAGATATCAGCGGCGTCCTCCAGCGCAACAATATCCATATCGGCATCGCCCCCACCGGAGAGGTCGGCTCCACGCTGGCTGCCCTGCGCGCCAGTCCCAAGACTAGCAGCGCCAAGGCCAAGTTCATCCTCGCCACCGACGGCGAGACGGTGGAGGCGGAGGATTTGGTCGGCGGCGACGTGATTGCCTGCTCCTACGCCGATCTGCCGCGCCATTTCGCAACCTTCCTGCCGCTGGCGGGCATCTCCACCGTCAAGGAAATCAAGAACAACCCCATCGACGTCAAGGCGACAGGGCGGCTTAACAAGCTGTACGTCGAACTGCTGAAGGACAACCCGGACTGGGCGACCGAGGAGCGGCGGCATGAGCTGAACCAGTTCATGGCCCGCCTGATCTTCTGCTTTTTCGCCGAGGATACCGGCATCTTCCATGGCGAAGGGCTGTTCACCGCCACCGTCGCAAAAATGTCCCAAGCCGGGCACGGCACCGGCGAGAATCAATGGGGTAACACCCATGAGGTGCTGCAACATCTGTTCCTGTCGATGGACACCGACACCCGCTACGAAGGGCAACTGGACGAACGCCATCGCCGCGCTGCCGGTATCCGCCCCTATGCCGACGTCTTTCCCTATGTGAATGGCGGCCTGTTCACCGGCGCGACCGAATGCCCCCGCTTTAGCCGCACGGCGCGCGCCTATCTGTTGCGCGCGGGCGAACTGGACTGGAAGGAGATCAACCCGGACATTTTCGGATCGATGATCCAGGCGGTCGCCGACGACGGCGAGCGCGGGGAACTGGGCATGCACTATACCAGCGTGCCCAATATCCTGAAGGTGCTGAACCCGCTGTTTCTCGACGACCTGCGCGAACAGCTGGAAGCGGCGGGCGACAGCAAGCAGAAACTGCGCAATCTGCGCAAGCGGCTGGCCCATATCCGCGTATTCGATCCGGCCTGCGGCAGCGGCAATTTCCTTGTCATCGCGTATAAGGAGATGCGCGCGATCGAGGCGAAGATCGTCGCGCGGCTGGGCGGCGAAGCCAATCTGAAGCTGGACGACCGCCGCAGCGTCATCCCGCTTTCCAATTTCTACGGCATCGAGATCAAGGGCTTCGCTGCCGAGATCGCCCGCTTGGCGCTGCTAATCGCTGAGTTTCAGGCGGATTGTCTATACCTCAGCCAGCAGGAAGCCCGCGCGATGGTGCTGCCGCTGCACAAGACTGGGCAGATCACGGTTGGCAATGCCCTGCGGCTGGATTGGCTGGAGGTGTGCCCGCCCACTCGGGCAGCGAGCGGCGCGGAACAGGATCTGGGCGGAGCGACCGGGCGGCTGGCGTTGGAGGCCAATGGTATAGAGGATGGCGTAGAGGCCGAGACGTATATCTGTGGGAACCCCCCTTACATTGGCGACAAGGTTCAGACCGCCGAGCAGAAGCGCGAGCTCAAGGCGTTGCTTCCCCCACGTCAGGACATCAAATCCATCGATTATATTGCGGGCTGGTTTTGGAAGGCCTCCGACTACATCCGTGTAGGCGGCAGCTTCGCCTTCGTGTCGACGAACTCGATCTGCCAAGGTGTCCAGGTGCCGCTCGTGTGGCCACCTATTTTTGAAAAGGGGCAGATGATCACTTTTGCGCACGAAAGTTTCTTATGGGGGAACAACGCCGCGAAAAATGCGCAGGTGACGTGCGTGATTGTTGGTGTCGGGCGTAATCGAGCGGGTGATCGATACATAATTTCCGGCGCTACGCGCACGGCGGTTTCACACATTAACGCCTATCTGACGCCTGGCGCCAATGTCATTGTCAAGAAGGCAAGCGCGCCGATCGGCGAAACAGCGATTATGTTTGGCGGCAACATTCCTCGGGATCAGGGTAATCTGCTGTTGGAAGCCGATGCCGCCGAAGCCCTATTGGCCGGATTTCCAGAAGCCCGCCCCCTAATTCGGCCGCTTTTAGGATCGGCCGAGTTCATCAATGGCCTGCGCCGCTTCTGTCTCTGGATCGGGGACGATCAGGCCGAACTGGCGCAATCTATTCCTCCGATCGCGGAACGCTTGGCCCGTGTTCGAGAGTATCGTCTCAACGGTAGCGAGCGCGGCCAAGCTGGTATCAACACGCCTTATAAGTTCGAACGCACCATCATTGGTGCGACCCAAACCATAATCGTGCCGAGCGTTTCGTCCGAGCGCCGACCGTATCTTCCTTGTGGCCTGCTCGGGCCTGACGTCCGCGTATCCAACCTTGCCCTTGCACTCTATGATGCACCGCTCTGGAATATGGCGCTGATCGCATCCCGCCTTCATCTTGTCTGGGTTGGAACAATCTGCGGCAAGATGAAGACCGACTTCCGTTACTCCAACACTCTCGGCTGGAACACCTTCCCCGTCCCGCGCCTCACTGCGCAGGACAAGGCCGATCTCACCCGGACAGCGGAGAACATCTTGCTTGCCCGTGAGGCCCATTTCCCCGCAACCATCGCCGATCTCTACGATCCCGAAGCTATGCCGAACGATCTGCGCCGCGCGCATGAGGAAAATGACGAGGTGCTGGAGCGCATCTATATCGGCCGACGGTTCCGCAACGACACCGAACGGCTGGAAAAGCTGTTCGACCTCTACACCAAGATGACCGCCAACGCCGTCCCCAAGGGCAAGGCGTCGAAGAAAGGCAAGAAAGCAGCCTGATCTTGGAGGCCGCTTGAATCGCCCTCGTTGATACATTATGTATCGCAATTGAGATACAGGAGATTCGGTGATGGCAACGTCCATGCTCCATGTCCGTCTAGACGATGAACTGAAGTCAAAGGCCACCGATGCGCTGGCGGCGATGGGCCTCAGCGCATCCGACGCCGTGCGCATGCTGTTCCACCGCATCGTCGCCGAACAGGCCTTTCCGCTGGAACTGAAGGTGCCCAATGCGGAGACGCGGGCGGCGATGGAAGAAGCCCGCCAGTTCATGGAAGACATGAAGGCCGGGCGCGCCCAGCCGCGCTTCGGCAGCGTCGAAGACATGATCGCCAGCCTTGAGCGCGGGAAATAAGCGCGCGCGGCATCCGCGCGCCTGCAACTATATGAAATCCTTCACCAAGGATTGGGAGCGGCTGGATCGATCCGGCCGCTATGATATGCGGCTGTTGAAGTCGGTCATGCTGATGCTGGTCGCCAACGACGCCCCGCTCGGCCCGGAATGGCGGGACCACCAGCTCAAAGGCGATTGGGCGGGGTTTCGGGAATGCCATATTGGCGGCGACTTCCTCCTGATCTACCAGATCGACGACACGATCGGCAAAAGCGGCATGGTCAATTTCGTCCGCGCCGGAACCCATAGCGAGCTTTTCAAGGAATGACCTCCAACACCATCCCCGCCGTCCGTCTTGTCACCGCGCAGACCGGGGCTTCCTCCAGCGCCAACGAACTGGGCATGCGGCCGATGCAGGCGCGCGCCTATGCCCATCGCGGCGAACAATATCTGCTGATCAAGTCGCCCCCGGCGTCGGGCAAATCGCGCGCGCTGATGTTCATCGCGCTCGACAAGCTGGCGAACCAGGGGGTGAAGCAGGCGATCATCGTCGTCCCGGAGCGGTCGATCGGCGGCAGCTTCGCCGATGAACCCCTCAGCAAGCACGGATTCTGGGCCGACTGGACGGTCAAGCCGCACTGGAATCTGTGCAATACGCCGGGCGCGGACGATGTGAAGGTCGCCAAGTCCAAGGTGAAGGCGGTTGGCGAATTCCTCGCCAGTGACGACAAGGTGCTGGTCTGCACCCATGCCACCTTCCGCTTCGCCATCGACGAACTGGGCATCGAGGCGTTCGACGACCGGCTGATCGCCGTCGACGAATTTCACCACGTCTCGGCCAACCCGGATAATCGGCTCGGCGCGCAACTTGGCCAGTTGATCGGACGCGATAAGGTGCATCTGGTTGCCATGACCGGCAGCTATTTCCGCGGCGATTCCGTGGCCGTGCTGACGCCGGAGGATGAGGCGAAGTTCACCACCGTCACCTACACCTATTATGAGCAGCTGAACGGCTATCAGTGGCTCAAGACGCTGGATATCGCCTACAGCTTCTACACCGGGCGCTATGTCGACAAGATCAACGACCTGCTCGATCCGGCGGTGAAGACCATTGTCCACATTCCCAGCGTGAACAGCCGGGAAAGCACCAAAGACAAGCATCGCGAGGTCGAGGAGATCATGGATCACCTCGGCGCCTGGAAGGGCACCGATCCGGCCACCGGCTTCCACCTGATCGAAACGGCGGCGGGCACGACGATCAAGGTCGCCGATCTGGTCGATGATGATCCCGCCAAACGCGACCGCGTTTCGGCAGCATTGAAAAGCCCGGAGGCGCGGGCGAACCGCGCCCACGTCGATGTCATCATCGCGCTCGGCATGGCGAAGGAAGGTTTCGACTGGATCTGGTGCGAACATGCGCTGACCGTCGGATATCGCTCCAGCCTGACCGAAATCATCCAGATCATCGGCCGCGCCACCCGCGACGCTCCAGGCAAGGCGGTGGCCCGCTTCACTAACCTTATCGCTGAGCCCGCCGCCGCCGATGACGTCGTGACCGAAGCGGTCAACGACACGCTGAAAGCTATCGCCGCCAGCCTCTTGATGGAGCAGGTTCTGGCGCCGCGCTTCGAATTCACGCCCAAGGATGCCGGGCCGAAGGAAGGTTTCGATTATGGTCCTGACGGCTATGTCGAAGGCCGCACCAATGTCGGCTTCCATGAGGAACGCGGGCAGTTTCACTTCGAATTGAAGGATTTGGTGCAGCCGACCACCCCGGAAGCGCGGCGGGTCTGCGAGCAGGACATCAATGAGGTCATCACCAGCTTCATTCAGGACAAGCAGGCGATAGAGCGCGGCCTGTTCGACCCGGAAGTCGTGCCGGAGGAACTGACCCAGGTCCGTATGGGCAAGATCATCCGCGAACGCTATCCCGATTTCAGCGAAACCGATCAGGAAGCGATCCGTCAGCACGCTATCGCCGCCTTGAACATCACGCAGCAGGCGGCGAAGATCGTCACCGAAACCGCGACCGAGGATGAAGGCGGAGAACTGAAAGCCAACACTTCCTTCGTCGATGGGGTGCGCAAGTTCATGAACGTGCGCGAACTCGACATCGACCTGATCGACCGGATCAACCCGTTCGACGCGGCCTATGCGATTCTGGCCAAGGCGATGAACGAGGGGACGTTGCGGCAGGTGCAGGCGGCAATCTCCGCCCGGAAGAACACGATGACTGAAGACGACGCCCGCGCTTACGCGATTAAGGCGGTTACATGGAAGCGAGAGCGCGGGAGAGCCCCGTCAATCACATCCAGCGACCCGTTCGAGAAGTTGCTGGCAGAGGGCGTTGCCGCCTTCGCCCGCTTCCGCGCCAAGGCGCAAGCTACAGCGGGGGCGGCCGCCAATGTCTGACATGACCGACGACGACATCCTCGCCGAACTGGGCGTCGACCTGACGCCCAAGAAGTTTCGCACCAACACCCCGCGCGAGGAGCGGATCATCGCCGGCTTCGAGGATATCCTGAAATTCCGCGACGAGCATGGTCGCGCGCCTCAGCACGGCGAGGATCGCGATATTTTCGAACGGCTGTACGCCGTCCGGCTCGATCGGCTGCGTGCGCTGCCGGAATGCCACGATCTGCTGGCTGACATGGACGTGCATGGCCTGCTCGACGGTGCCGACATCGCCGCCGCGCTGGTCGATGAGCTTGATGACAGCGCCCTGCTGGCGGAACTGGGCATCGACGCCGAAGCTGCCGACGACATCACTCGGCTGCGCAACGTGCGATCGAACGCCGATCGCAAGGCGGCGGAGGAAATTGCCGAACACACGCCCTGTGTCGATTTCGACCAGTTCCGCCCGCTATTCACTTCGGTGAAACGCGATCTGGACAAGGGCGTGCGCGAAACCCGCACCATGCGGACGGAACTGACCCTCGCGGAAATCAAGCCGGGCGAATTTTTCATCGTCAGCGGGCAATTGGCGCATATCGCCTCCGATGATGGGGAGTTCACTACTGATTACGGTCGCACCGATCGCCGCCTGCGCGTGATTTATGACAACGAAACCGAAAGCAATGTGCTGGCCAGGTCCTTCCAGAAGGCCCTGTATCGGGACAAAGGCGCGCGTCGCGTTTCGAACCCGTTGTCGGGTCCGCTCTTTGCGGATGCCCCTGTAGCCACCGAAGAGCCTGAACATCTGCCGTCGGGCACGCTCTACGTCCTGCGCAGTCGCTCGACCCATCCGACCATCGCGGCCCATCGCGATCTGATCCACAAAATCGGCATCACTGGCGGTTCGGTCGAAACGCGCATTTCCGGAGCCGCCGATGATGCCACCTATCTGCTTGCCGATGTCGACGTGGTGGCAACCTACAAGCTATTCGACATCAACCGCCCGAGGTTGGAAGCCCTCATTCATCGCGTCTTGGACAGCGTGCGTTTCGATGCGGAAATCCCGGACCGTTTCGGCAAGCCCGTGCGCCCGCGCGAATGGTTCCTGGTCCCGTTGCACATCATCGACGAGATCGTCGACCGCATCGGCGACGGATCGCTGGCCGGGATGACCTATGATCCGCACGCCGTTGCGCTGATACCGGAAGCGGCTTGAACTGGCCGGTAGGCGAATGTCAGGTTCGGAGACGAGCCGTGGGGTTAGCTGCCGTTTGCGCAAAGTCGACTCGCGACCAGACCCAGTCATTCCAGCTCAGGAGAGCGAACGCCAGCTTCTGCCGAAAGCCGCCAAGCGGCTTTGCCACCCGGCAGTGCGGCGTAACCGGGCTGCCCGTCCTTCGCGCTGGTGCACGCAGCTTTGATTAAACCGTTATGTGGACGCCGAAGCCCGGGCGGGAGGCGATGGCGGCCTTGCCGGAATGCGCCGCAACGATGGCCGCTACCATCGCAAGCCCAAGCCCATGCCCTGGTGTTGACCGGCTGCGGTCGACACGCATGAACCGGTTGAACAGCTCGGGAGCTTCAGCCTCCCCCACGCCAGGACCATCGTCGGTTATGCTTAGGCGTATACGGTCACCGGCATGATCGAGGTCAATGCACACAGTAGTTCCTTGGGGTGTGTGCTGAACGGCGTTGTCGAGGAGATTGGTGAGCATCTGTTGAAGCAGGCGGCGGTCTCCGGGCATTGTCACGCCCGAGGCAACCCTAGTGACAAGCAGGTGGCCGCTGCTCTCCATTGAAGGTTGGAACGCCTCAGCCACGTCGGCCACCACCGCGCTGAGATTGACCGTCTGGAAGTGCGCACGGGCGGCCATGCCTTCAACCTCTGCAATCCGCAGCAATGCAGCGAAGACCTCCAGCAATTCGCCCGCTTCTGCCGCGGCGGCCTCGATCGCGTCGCGCTGCAGAGTTTCATCGCGCTCGCGCAGTGCCTCGTCGAGCCGGTTTTGGAGCCGCGTGAGAGGAGTGCGCAGATCGTGGGCGACGTCGCTCGATATCTGACGCAGATTCTCCATCAGCCCCGCGATCCGGTCGAGCATTAGGTTGAGCGTTGTTGCCACCCCGTCGAACTCGTCACCAGTGCCGGTCAGGGGCACTCGCCGAGACAGATCGCCAGCGATGATAGCGGCGGCAGTATGGTCGATCCGCGCCAAGCGCCGTCGGGTAACAACAGCGACCAGCCACGCCGCACCGATACCGAGCAACAACATCGCGCCAAAAGCCCCTAGGAAAAGCAGGATGAAGCGGTTGTCCATCTCGTCGATGGCTGCGCGATCTG
Source organism: Sphingobium sp. (assembly GCA_020051025.1). Lineage (GTDB taxonomy): Bacteria > Pseudomonadota > Alphaproteobacteria > Sphingomonadales > Sphingomonadaceae > Sphingobium. The sequence continues at coordinate 9,358 of JAGVJS010000412.1, forward strand.
CGGCGACCAGTAGCCGGTAGCCTCCGGGAAGCAATGTGGTCAGCGATTGGGCGATCCGTTCATCGCCATGCGCTTTGTATGGTAGGAGTTCGACATAACCGGGTTTGGATGGGACCATCGCATCGAGTGTTCCAGCCATGGGTGTGTTCGAAGCATCGACCAGTCGATAGCCGAGGCTCGCTGTGCTGCTCGCCGCCTCGCGTCGCCGGATCGCGGCTGCGACCCCCTCATACCCGTCCTGCCCTTCATCGATCAGCGCCTGCGTTTCGATGGCGATCCGGTGGTCGAGCTGTAATTCCAGCGCTTCATGTGTCGATTCGAACGCGACCACGCCGATGACTAGCGTCGCCAGCGCAAATCCGAGTGCGACGGCTGCCACCAGACCAAAAGTGCCACGCCACCAGCGCTTCATCCGCCTTCCCTGATGAGATAGCCCGCACCGCGCACGGTCTCGATCGGGTCGCTCTCGAAACCGGCATTTAGCTTGGAGCGCAACCGGCTGAGATGGGTCTCGACGATATTGGTCTTGGGGTCGAAGTCGAAATCCCACACCCTCTCTAGCAGCATGGTGCGGGTCATGATGCGGCCCGGGTTGCGCATCAGTTCGGCCAGCAGGGTGAACTCGCGGGGTTGGAGCGCAATCTTGCGGCCTGC
>JAGVJS010000220.1 GCA_020051025.1 Sphingobium sp.
CTCTTCCGATCTGGGCGCAAGGCCAAGGCGCATGTCGTGGGCATTTGCGGCCTCGTTGAAAATATGCCGGACGGCAATGCACAGCGCCCCGGTGACGTCGTGACGTCCATGTCGGGCCAGACGATCGAGGTCATCAATACCGACGCCGAAGGGCGGCTGGTGCTGTGCGATGCCCTGACCTGGGCGCAGCGCACCTATCAGCCGGAGGTCGTGGTCGACCTGGCCACGCTGACCGGGGCGATGATCGTGGCGCTGGGCCATGAATTTGGCGGCCTGTTCGCCAATGACGATGGCCTGGCAACGGACCTGATCGCGGCGGGGCAGGCGGCGGGCGATCCGCTGTGGCGCTTCCCGTTGCTGCCGGCCTATGACAAGCTGATCGACAGTCCGATCGCCGACATGAAGAATATGGGCGCGCGCTATGCCGGGTCGATCACTGCCGCGCAGTTCCTGAAGCGCTTCATCGAGGATGGCGTGAAGTGGGCGCATCTCGACATTGCCGGCATGGTGTGGGCCGACAAGCCAGGCGCGACCTGGGACAAGGGCGCGACCGGTTATGGCGTACGCCTGATCGACCGACTGGTCGCGGACAAGTTCGAGGGCTGATCGCGCAGCCATGCAGGTCGATTTCTACCAGTTGAGCCGCGATCCCGTGGACCAGGTGCTGCCCGCGATTGCGACGCGCATTCTGGGCCTGGGCGCGCGGCTGCTGGTGGTGGCGCAGGAGGCCGACCGGCTGGAGCGGATTTCGCAGGGGCTGTGGGCCGGACCGGCGGAAAGCTTTCTGGCGCATGGCCGGGTGGGCGAGGACGGGGAGGCGCATCAGCCTATTTTGCTGAGCGCCGATTGCAATGCCGCCAATGGCGCCCGGCATATCGCGTTGGCCGATGGGGTGTGGCGCGAGGAGGCGCTGGGGTTCGAGCGGGTCTTTTACTTCTTCGACGCCGACACGATCGATGGCGCGCGGGCAAGCTGGCGCGTGCTGAGCAAGGCGGACGGCGTTGAGCCGCGCTTCTGGCGGCAGGAAGGCCGCAAATGGGTGCAGGGGCCGTGAACGGATAGAGACGGCGCGGCAGGGTTAGGCCAACTCCTGTAATGCCAGCGAAGGCTGGCATCTTACTTCTTTCGGCGATGCGTTTGAAAGAAAAGAGAGATCCCAGCCTTCGCTGGGATGACGTTAAAAGGAACGGTCGTAAACCACTCATTCCCGCCATCCGTTATCTGCGAAGTTAATCGCCCGCCCGTCCGCTTTTACCCGTCAAGGTTAAGCCCCTTGCGGCTTGGGCCGCCCGCGTCTAAAGGGCGCGCAACTTTATTCCCCACCATTTGGAGTATTGAGGGCCATGGCCGTCACGCGCACTTTCTCGATCATCAAGCCCGACGCGACCCGTCGCAACCTGACCGGTGCGGTCACCAAGATGCTGGAAGAAGCCGGCCTGCGTGTCGTCGCTTCCAAGCGCATCCGCATGAGCCGCGAGCAGGCCGAAGGCTTTTACGCCGTTCACAAGGAACGCCCTTTCTTCGCCGATCTGGTCGCTTTCATGATTTCCGGCCCGGTCGTCGTCCAGGTTCTGGAAGGCGAAAATGCCGTGACTCGCAACCGCGACATCATGGGCGCCACCAACCCCGCCAATGCCGACGCCGGCACCATTCGCAAGGAACTGGCCGAATCGATCGAAGCCAATTCGGTCCATGGTTCGGACAGCGAAGAAAATGCCGCGATCGAAATCGCCTATTTCTTCAAGCCGGAAGAACTGGTCGGCTAATCACCGATCCGTTTCGACGGACGCAAAAGGCCCGGCGCTCCCCATGGAGCGGCCGGGCCTTTTGTTTTGGGCGTGTATTCGCTTCTTCAACCCGCTCAGGGCCAACGGGGGCAATGGGACGAAACTCAGTGCGGCTGGACCTGCGCCGGGGCTTCGACCCTGATCGGTTCGGGCGTGCGGGCCTTCACAAACAATTGCCAGGACGACACCGCCAGCACGGCGGCCAGCAGCGGTTGCAGCACCTTGTCCGGGGCGTGGGAGGACAGATAGCTGCCCACGATCACGCCGGGGATGGAGCCGATCAGCAGGTTCATCAGCAGCACGCCGTTGACGTCGCCCATCAGCCAGTGGCCGGTGCCTGCGATCAATGCCAGCGGCACGGCATGGGCAATATCGGAGCCGACGATGCGGGCGACCGGCAGGCGCGGATAGAGGATCAGCAGCACGGTCACCCCGATGGCACCGGCGCCGACCGAGGAAAGCGACACAGCGATGCCAATCAGTGCGCCGAGCGCCGTGGTGCCATAAAGGATGGTGCCGGCCGAATGGGTGGCGCCCAGGTCGCCACGATGGCGGAAAAGCCATTTGCGCCCGATCACCGCGACCGAGGTGAGCGCCAGTAGGGAAGCGAGCGAGAGCAGGACGACATGTTCGGTCGACTTGCCGACATCGCCGATCCAGCCGAGCACCAACAGCGTGACAAGGGCGGCCGGCACGCTGCCTGCCGCCATTCGCCGGACGATCGGCCATTCGATCGTGTCGCGCTTGCCGTGGACGGCCGATCCGACGATCTTGGTCAGGGCGGCGAACAGCA
>JAGVJS010000408.1 GCA_020051025.1 Sphingobium sp.
ACCGAGGGCTATGCCAAGGCCGAGGTGACGGTGGGCGGCATTGCCACGGCCGGCCTGTCGTCGCGGACGATGGAGGCGAGCAAGGTGCCGGGGCTGTACGCGATCGGCGAGGCGGTGGATGTCACCGGCTGGCTGGGTGGATATAATTTTCAATGGGCATGGGCCAGTGGCGTGGCCGCCGGGCAGGCGGTGTCACACCCGTTCGTGCTGAGTAGGGGCTGAGCTTGTCGAAGTCCCGTATCGAAGCATAGTCCTTGAACAGTCCTTCGATATGCCACTTCGACTTCGCTCAGTGGCTACTCAGGACGAACGGTTTTGGTATCGGCTGAGTCTCACCGCCCCGTCATGGCCCGTGCGTTGGCGAGGAAGGTGCGGCCGATGCGGATTTCGTTGCCGTTGGTGAGGGCGGCGAACCACACGCCGCTGCCGTCGTGGCGCAGGCGGGCGATATGGTCGCGGCGGACGATGTGGCTGCGGTGCAGGCGGACGAATTGCTGCGGGTCGAGCCGCTCCTCCAAGCTGCTGATCGTCTGGTGCAGCAGATAGCTATGGGCCCCGACATGCAGGCGCATATAGTCGCGTTCCGCCTCGATCCGGTCGATCTGGTCGGTGGCGATGCGGATCAGTTCGGACCGGTGCGGCACCCAGAATTCCTCCGCCCATTCCGGCGCCGGTTCGCTGGTGATGGCCGAGGTGTCGGTGGGGGACTGGTTGCGCAGCGCCACTTCCACCCGGTCGACTGCGCGGGTCAGCCGGTCATGGGCGACGGGTTTGAGCAGATAGTCGACGGCGGCGAGATCGAACGCCTCGACTGCGAAACCCTCGAACGCGGTGACGAAGATGACGGCGGGGCGGATGCCCATGCGGCCGACGGCGCGGGCGACGCCGATGCCGTCCAGCAAAGGCATGGCAATGTCGAGCAGGACGAGGTCGGGCTTCAGCCCCTCGATCAGGCGCAGCGCGGCTTCGCCATCGGTGGCGGTGCCGACCAGTGCGATGCGCGGTTCGCGGGCGCAGAGCATCTGGAGGCGTTCGACGGCAAGCGGTTCGTCATCGACGATCATGGTGCGGATGGACATGGACGTCAGCAACCCCGGCGGATGATGGGCAAGGTGAGGAGGACGGAGAAACCATCCCCTTCGCGTGGACCATAAGCGATGCGGCCCTGTTCTCCAAAGCGGGCGGTCAGCCGGTCGCGGACGTTGGTGAGGCCGATGCCGCTGCCGGCGTCGGCGTCGCCGGGCGGATTGTCGCCGTCGTCGGTCACGGCGATATGCAACTGGTCGCCATCCTCCCGCGCGGTGATGGTGATGGTGACCGGACTGGAGGTGCGGGACACGCCATATTTGATCGCATTTTCGACCAGCGGCTGGAGGATGAGGCCAGGGACGCAGGCGTTCATCAGCGCGGGCGGAATGTCGATGATGGTGGTCAGCCGGTCGGGGAAGCGGACCGCTTCGATATCCAGATAGAGTTTCTGGAGATGGACTTCCTCCTCCAGCGGGACATCGTCCAGCGGGTCGCCGGTCAGGCTGGTGCGGTAGAAGTTGGAGAGCGACATGATCATCTGCTCCGCTTCGTCCGGCTTGTTGCGCATGACCAGGGTGGAGAGGGAGTTCAGCGTGTTGAACAGGAAATGCGGGTTCACCTGATAGCGCAGGGATCGCAGTTCGGCCTGCTGGGCGGCGCGTTCCAGCCGGGCGGCGCGGCGTTCGGTGCGGTGCGCTTCGCTGGCGTAGGAAAGGGCGAGATAGAGGCCGGCCCAGGCGGCGAGGAAGAAATAGCGCGTCATTGCATCTTCGACGATGGAAATGAGGACATAGCCTTCCTCCATCGCCTTCTTCTTCATGTCCGCGTCGGGGAAGAGGCTGACCGGATCATAGACGTTGAAGATATAATAGTTGGCCGCCGCCATGGCGAGCGCGAAGGGCGCGGCGAGCGAGAAGGCGGCGACGAAGCGCACCGCCAGCGGCCGGTAATCGAAGCGGCGCAGGGCCAGATAGAGGATCCAGGTGACGATGATGCCGATCACGGCCACCACCATGCGGCGGGCCGCCAGTTCCCATTGCGCGTCGAAGCCGATGACGGCGGCGCGCAGGGTCACGATGATGGTGTAGAAGAACCAGAAGCCCAGAATCGAATAGAGCGCGATCGACGGCGCAACGCCGCGATCGTCATCGGGAAGATCAGTCATGATGCCTGTCTACGCCGGGGCGCAGCGAAAGTCTGTAGGGCGGCGTGTTGCTGGTCGAACGGGCGGCGGCGTTGGTCGAAGGAGGGGCGGAACCGGGCTGACGGGACATCCGTTGATCCTGAGAAACGACAGGAGAAAAACAATGGCGGACAACAAAAGCGATGTGCGCCCGAACAGCCGGGAAGAGGCGGGTGATGATCGGGGCAGCGATGCGCAGGACCATGTCTTGCATCCCGATGAGAAGCGCGACGAGAGCCTGAAGGATTCGATGGATGCGTCCGACCCGCCATCGACTGCCAAGCCCGGCGACAAGGGCGACCCGGTGCCGTCTTCCGGTTTCAAGGAAGGTGAGGACCGATAGCTCCACCCGAAACGATATGCTATCCTGACCGCGGAAGAGCGAAAAAGCGCCGCCCTTTTGAGAGGAGTATGCCATCCATGCCGACATCCACCACCCCCGCCATCGAGCGCATCGCCCGCGTCCTTGCCGGTCGCCAGTTGAGCCTGAACGGGGGCGGCCATGATCCGCATGCGGCCGGCGCGGTGGATGCCGCCTGGCCCGACCATGTCGATGATGCCTATGCCATATTGCATACGCTGCGGGAGCCGGACGCGCAGATGGCGCAGGCCGGCGATGTCGGCGTGTGGCGCGCGATGATCGGCGCGGTGCTGGAGCGTCGGGCGGGCGCCTGAACCGGCTGGCGTGGCCTGCCCTGACCCGTTAACAGGGATGGCAGGCCGATGCTGAAAATCAAGATCCAGATATATTGCGGCGACGAAATCGCCATGGGGCCGGGCAAAGCCGACCTGCTCGACGCGATAACCAGTGCCGGGTCGATCTCGGCGGCGGGGCGGGTGTTGGGCATGAGTTACCGGCGGTGCTGGCTGCTGGTCGATGTCATGAACCGCTGCTGGGCCGAACCGCTGGTCGCAACGTCGAGCGAGGGGGCGCGGCTGACGGAGAGCGGGGCCGCGATCCTGGCCGCCTATCGCGCCTTG
>JAGVJS010000175.1 GCA_020051025.1 Sphingobium sp.
CCACCAGCAGCGGCTTGCCCATCCGCAGCAACCGGCTCACCGCCATGTGCAGCGTACCCGCCAGCCGGCTCAGAAAAGCTGGAACCGCATCGCCTGCCGCGTCGAAGGCGGAAATGTCGCCGCCGCCGCAGAACAGCTTGCCATTGCCGGTCAGCACAACACAGCGAATGGCCGGATCATTGTCGCACAGGATCGCGGCATCCAGCAGCGCATCGGCCAGCGCTTGGTTCACCGTATTACCGGCCGCCGGACGGTTCAGCGTCAGCGTGGCGATGTTGCCGTCGATCGCGACAGTGACAGGCGTATCGATCATGCGCATTTCTCCATCGATTGCCGCGCCAGCGCGGACAGGCGGGGCAGGGCCTTGGCCCGTTCGCGCGCATGGGCGGACGCCGCCGTGCCCCGAATCACGCGACCTTTGATGCCGTGGAAAATCGCCGCCAGCCGGAAATAGTTGAAGGCGATGTAGAAATCCCAATTGGCGATGCCGCTCCGTCCGGTCCGCGCGCAATAGGCCGCGACGTAGTCCGCTTCGCTCGGAATGTTCAGCGCACCGATATCCACGCCGCCCAGACCCGCGACGATATCCGGCGGCATCTGGTACATCATCGCATGATAGGCGAAATCGGCCAGCGGATGGCCCAGCGTCGACAATTCCCAGTCCAGCACCGCCAGCACGCGCGGCTCGATCGGGTGGAAGATCATATTGTCGCAGCGGAAGTCGCCATGGACGATGCTGCTTTCCTCGCCCGCCGGAATATTCTCCGGCAACCAGGCGATCAGCGCATCCATGTCGGGATCGCGACCGGCATCCTGATCCTCCAGATATTGGCGGGACCAGCGACCGATCTGCCGCGCGAAATAATTGCCCGGCTTGCCATAATCTTGCAGCCCGATCGCCGCATAATTGATGCCATGCAGCCCGGCGATCGTCGCATTCATTGCATCGAAATAGGCCGGCCGCTCCGCGTTGGAGACAGTGGGGAAGGTCGCGTCCCAGAAGATGTGCCCCTCGACCATGTCCATGACATAGAACCAGCTGCCGATGACGCTCTCATCGGTGCAGAGGCCGAACACCCGCGCGACCGGAAAACCGATGCCGCCCAGCGCACTCAGCACCCGCGCCTCGCGATCGACCGCATGCGCGCCTTTAAGCGTGTTGCCCGGCGGCTTGCGGCGCAGCACATAGCTGCGGCCCGGCGTCACCAGCTTGTAGGTCGGGTTGGACTGGCCACCCTTGAACTGTTCGACGGTCAGCGGCCCTTTAAAGCCCTCGACATGATCCGCCATCCACCGCGCCAGAGCGGCCTCGTCGAAGCGATAGGCCTCGCGCACGGCTGTCGTGCCGGCATTGGCATCGTCATCCACCGCGCTCATGCCGCCGTCTCCTGCGCCTTTTTCCAGTCCCGCTTGATTTTCTTGGCCAGGCTCCATTTATGCACCTCGGTCGGACCGTCATAGATGCGGAAGGCGCGGATTTCGCGGAACACCTGTTCCACGATCGTGTCGCTGGTCAGGCCGCTGCCGCCCATCACCTGCACGCAGCGATCGGCGACCCGCATCAGCGCTTCGGACACCGCTACCTTGGTCATGGAGCTTTCCGCCGTGCCCAGCGATCCGGTATCCAGCACGCCCGCGCACCAGTCGATCATCAGTTCGGCCTGTTTCAGGTCGATCAGATTGTCCGCCAGCATGAAGCCGACCCCCTCATGGTCGATCAGCGTCTTGCCAAAGCCCATGCGCCGATTGGCATAATCGGTCGCAATCTCGTTGGCGCGAACACAGGCCCCCAGCCAGCGCATGCAATGCGATAGCCGCGCCGGGCTGAGCCGCACCTGCGCATATTGGAAGCCTTCGCCCGAATGGCCCAGCATCTGGTCGGCGGGCACGCGCAGATTGTCGATAGTCAGCACGGCATGGCCGCCCGGCATCGAACTGTCGATCGTGTTGGGGATATGGTCGATGCGGATCGCCGGATCGGGCAGGTCGACCAGAAACATGCAGGCGCCATCCTGCGACTTGGCCATAACGATGCCGATCCCGGCTCCCTGCGCCCCGGTAATGAACGCCTTGCGCCCGTTGATGACCCAATGATTACCATCCTGCACGCAGCTCGTCTGCATCATCGACGGATCGGATCCGGCGCCGCCCTCCAGCGCCGGTTCGGTCATGAAGAAGGCCGAGCGGGCGCGCCCTTCCACCAGCGGCTTCAGGAAGCGTTCCTTGATCTCCGCGCTGCCGACCTTGCCCAGCAGATACATATTGCCTTCGTCCGGCGCGGCGGTGTTGCAGGCCAGCGGACCGAGCGGCGACAGGCCGGTCTTCGCCAGCACGATCGCGGTTTCCCGCTGGTTGAGATGGCTGCCGTCGCTCAATATATGCGGCGTCAGCACGCCGGCTTGGCGGGCTTTTTCCTTCAACTCCTCGATCAGTTCCTCGCTGGGGCAATCATGATGGTCCCTGCGCGGATCCTGCTCATAGGGGGCGACCATATCGCGAACGAAGGCTTCGACCTTCGCGGCGATGGCCGCCGTGCGCTCTGCTCCCGCCCCGCTCATTTCGAGGCCATCCGAATTGCGCCGTCCAGGCGAATGACCTCGCCGTTCAGCATCGGATTGGCGATGATTTGCTCGACCATCAGCGCAAATTCGTCCGGCTGGCCAAGGCGGGTGGGGAAGGGCACCTGCTTGCCCAGCGACTCCTGCGCTTCCTGTGGCAATGTGGCGAGCAGCGGCGTCATGAAGATGCCCGGCGCGATCGTCATGACGCGAATACCGTAGCGCGCAAATTCGCGCGCGATGGGCAGGGTCATGCCGACGATCCCGGCCTTGGAGGCGCTATAGGCGGCCTGCCCGATCTGCCCATCGAAGGCGGCGACGCTGGCGGTATTGATGATGACGCCGCGTTCCTCGACCCCAACCGTCTCCGCGTCGAAAATGCGTGCGGCGAATTTCGAGAGGACGTTGAAGCTGCCGACCAGATTGACGGTCAATATCCTGGAGAAGTCGGCCAGCGGGATCGCCTGTCCATCCCGGTTGATGACCTTCGCCGGCGGGCCGATCCCGGCGCAATTGGCCAGGATGCGCGCTTTGCCGTTCAGCGCCTAGGCTTCCTCGATCGCCTGCGCCACGCCGGCTTCGTCGGTGACATTGACCTGTACGAAGCGCGCGCCGATCGCCTTGGCATGGGCCGCGCCCAGCTCCGCGTTCAAGTCGAAAATCGTTACCTTGGCCCCGGCCTTG
>JAGVJS010000057.1 GCA_020051025.1 Sphingobium sp.
CAACGGCGCCCCGGTGGCGCTCAACTGCGCCTTCGTCGCCTTTGGCGTGAACAGCTGCGACACGCCGCCATCGGGCTACAACAAGAAGTTCATCAGCTACGCCACCTTCACCGACAATGCGACGCGCGACGGACAGATGGCCTATAAGCCGCTGTCGCTCGACCCGCATTCGGACCTCGACAATTATGGTTTCGCCGGCACGATCGACTGGACCATCAGCGATGGGCTGGCGCTCAAGTCGATCACATCCTACCGCCATTATGAGGCCGACTGGTCCTTTGCCGAGGGCGCGCCGGTCCAGTCGTCCATGTTCGAACAGCAGCAGAGCAACACCCAGTGGAGCCAGGAATTGCGGCTGAGCGGCACCGCCCTCGACCGCCGGCTCGACTATACGTTGGGCGGCTTCTATTTCGATACGAAGGGCAAGTTCACCGGCCGCATCGATTTGAACTATGCCGGCATCGACTTCCTGCACGGCCCCGATCCGACGCCTGCGAAGAACAAGGCGCTGTTCGCCAATGTCAGCTTCAAGCCGGTCGACGCGCTGACCCTGACCGGCGGCATCCGATCGTCCTGGGATGAAAAGGATTATGGCTATGTCCGCCGCAACCCGGACGGCACGGCCATTCAGGGGCCATGCGAATTCTTCCTGGGCGCGCCGACCGCCGGGCCGACGGGCGTGGGCAATTCGCCCAACTGCCTGCTCTTCGGCCTCAACGGGCTGGGCGCCCATTTCAAATCGCAGCGGACCGATTGGCGCGTCGCGGCGGACTATCGCTTCTCGCCCGCCTTCATGGTCTATGCGCAGGTATCGACCGGCTATCGCGCGGGCGGCGTCAATCCCCGCCCCTTCTACCCCAGCCAGGTGCGCCCCTTCTCGCCGGAAACCATCACCGCCTATGAAGCGGGGTTCAAGTCCGACCTGTTCGATCGCATGCTGCGCTTCAACGTGTCGGCCTTCTTCAATGATTACAAGAATATCATCCTGACCGTGTTCAACTGCCCGACCGATGCCGGGATCGAAGGGACGCCCTGTCTTCAGCCCACCAATGTCGGGTCGGCGGACGTCAAGGGCATCGAGTTCGAAACCATGTTCCGCCCGACCAGCCGCCTGAGCTTCGACGGGTCATTAAGCTATCTCGACTTCAAATATACCTCGCTGGGCAGCGCCAATACCGGCGTCACGCTGGACATGGTGCCGCCCTTCACGCCGAAGTGGAAATGGAATGCCGGCGCGCAATATGATGTGCCGGACGTGCTGGGCGGCGAACTCAGCGTCCGCCTCGACGGCAGCTACCAGTCCCATATCTATGTCGATGCGATCAACACCGACGCCGCGATCGTGTCCACCACCGATGCGGGCGCGGGCGGCGGTGCGCTGCCCACATTGGTCGCGACCAGCCGGATCGATGGCTATTTCCTCGCCAATGCCCGCGTCACATGGCGCAGCGCGGACGATGGCTGGAGCGCCTCACTTGAAGTCCGCAACCTGACCGACAAATATTATTTCACCTCAATGAACACCAATTTCAGTTCGGTGGGCGTCCTGTCCGGTGCGCCGGGCCTGCCGCGTACCTGGGCGGTGACGCTCAAGAAGCAGTTCTGATCGACCGGTCGGCGGCGCGGCCTTCCGCCGCGCCGCCCTTTCTTCATGAGGTGTCCTATGATCCGTTCTTCCCTGCACCTTTTCGCGCCCCTGTTGCTGGCGGCCACCGCCCTGTCGGCACCAGCCGCCGCCCCGACCGACATGCCCGCCGATCCCGTCATCCAGATGCGCGAACATTGGCTGGATGCCGACATCAATGCCTTCAACTTCCGCCATTCGGCCGACATGTTCGAAACCCGCGCGGTGCCCCATGGCGATAGCGTGCGCGCCCTGCCCGACGGCCAGGCCGTCACCCCGCCTGCCTTTCAGCTGAACGGCGTCACCCGCAGCTATGACGACTGGGCGCGCCGCACCTATACCAACGCCATCATCGTCCTGCGCGATGGCAAGGTCGTGTTCGAGGACTATCGCAACCGGTCCCGCCCGGACGACCGCTTCATCTCCTTCTCCATGGCCAAATCGATCACATCGCTGCTGATCGGCATCGCGCTGGATCAGGGCAAGATCGCCTCGCTCGACGATCCGGCCGGCAAATATGTCCCCGAACTGCGCAAGGGCGCTTATGGCGACGTGACGATCCGCCAGTTGCTCCAGATGCGGTCGGGCGTCGATTATGACGAGCGCTATGATTTCGGCGAGAAGCCCAGCGTCGCCGCGCTCATCCATCGCCACGCCATCGTGCTGAATAAGGAGCGGTTCGCCGATCGCGCGACCGGCATTGCCCGCACCGCCAAGCCCGGCAGTCGCTTCAACTATGCGACGCTGGATACCGCCGTGCTGGGATGGGTGCTGGAACGGGCCACCGGTCAGCCGCTCGCCGCCTTCACCGCCAAAAATCTCTGGCAACCCGCCGGCATGGCGGACGACGCCTTCTGGATCGCCGACGGGCCGGAGGGCAAGGGCCGGGAACTATCCGGCATGGGCTTCAACGCCACGCTGCGCGACTATGCACGGCTGGGTCAGTTGATGCTGGATGACGGGCTGCGCGATGGCAAACCGGTGCTGCCAAAGGGCTGGATGCAACAGGCGACCAGCATGATCCCCTTCGCCCAGCCCACCCCCTTTGGCGGGCGCGGCTATGGCTTCCAGTTCTGGCAGCTGGACGATCAGCCGGGCGCCTATACCGCTCTGGGCCTCGCGGGACAGTTTATCTACGTCCACCCGCAAAGTCGCACGGTGATCGTCAAACTCAGCCATTATCCTCTGCCGGAACCACCCTATGTCATGGCCGAAACTCTGGCCTATTTCCGACAGCTGACAGGCGGCTGATGCAGCGCGACAAGGCAGGCAGGCGTCAGCCCCGCCCGACGAAAGGCATGGTGGTCGCCATCAATGTCATGAACTGGACATTGGCCTCGGGCGGCAGCCCGTCCATATAGGCGACCGCCTCGCCCACCTGCCCCACGTCCATCACCGGTTCGGGCCTGCGTTCGCCATTGGCCTGCGGCACGCCGGCCGACATGCGCGCGCCCATGGCGCTGCTGGCATTGCCGATGTCGATCTGGCTGCACGCAATGTCGAACGGCCGGCCGTCCAGTGCAGCCGATTTGGTCAGGCCCGTCACGCCATGTTTGCTGGCGGTATAGGCGATCGAGTCCGGGCGCGGGCTGTGCGCGGAAATCGAACCATTGTTGATGATGCGCCCACCCTGCGGCACCTGCGCCTTCATCACGCGGAACGCCGCCTGCAAGCAGAGAAACGCCCCGGTCAGGTTGGTGTCGATCACCCGGCGCCAGTCATCTTCCGCAAGCGCGTCGATCGGCACGTCGACCACATTGACGCCGGCATTGTTGAACAGCAGGTCGACCCGGCCGAACGCCGCGACCGTGGCATCGAACAAAACGGCCACGCTCGACGCATCGGTAACATCGGTGGGGATGGCCAGATGCGCCGCCCCCTCCAGCAGCGCCAGCGTTTCCGCCAGCCCTTCCATGCGTCGCCCC
>JAGVJS010000070.1 GCA_020051025.1 Sphingobium sp.
GCCTGCTGCGCAGCAGCGCCGGTGACGCGCAGGGCGGCGGTGGCGGCACCCAGAAGGGCGGCGACCTTTGCCATCTGGCGACGCGAATAGCCGCGCGCGATCAGATCCTGTTCCATTGCCGGTTCGAGTTGCGTCGCCATGATCCTGTTTCTCCCTGCCTGCCCGCGCGCGGGCCTTTCAGCCTGCTGGACGAATGTACAGATTGTTCCCGCCATGCAAATCAGCTCTGCTTAACAATATTGCGGGGCCGATCATAGGAAACGCCTTGGAAGGTGGTGCATCAATCTGATAGCGCAATGAAATGCCCAGCACACCCGCCGCCGCCGCCCGCCAGATATTGATCCGCTTGCAAGAGGTCATGGCCGCGCGCAACAGCGCTCAGGCCAAGCTGAACAAGGTGGTGGAGATTATCGGCGAGTCGCTGTCGAGCGAGGTCTGTTCCATCTATCTGGTGCGCGAAGGTGTGCTGGAACTGTTCGCGACGCGCGGGTTGAAGCAGGAAGCGGTCCACGTCACCCGCATGGCGATGGGCGAGGGTCTGGTCGGCCTGATCGCCACCAATGTCGAGACGCTGAACCTGGACGAGGCGGCATCGCACCCGGATTTTTCCTATCGCCCGGAAACCGGCGAAGAATTGTTCCACAGCTTTGCCGGCGTGCCGATCGTACGGCGCGAGCGCGCCATCGGCGTCCTGTGCGTACAGCATGCGGATCCGCGCAAATATGAGGAAGTGGAGATCGAGGCGCTCCAGACCGTCGCCATGGTGATGTCGGAACTGATCGCAAACGCCGAACTGGCCGATGACGGCCCGGCCGATGCGCGCATCGCCGATACCGGCCCGACCATGCTGAACGGTCTGCAACTGGTGATGGGCATGGCGCGTGGCCATGTCGTCTTCCACCAGCCGCGCGTCCATATCGAACATACCGTCGCGGAGGATACGGAGGCGGAGCGGCAGCGCGTCTATTCCGCCTTCACCAAGATGCGCGAGCAGATCGACCGGATGACCGGCGCGGCCGAGTTCGGGATGGAGGGTGAGCATCAGGAGGTTCTGGAAACCTACAAGATGTTCGCCTATGACGAAGGCTGGACGCGCCGCATCAACGAGGCGATCGACAGCGGCCTGACCGCCGAGGCGGCGATCGAGCGGGTGCAGCAGCGTACCCGGATGCGGATGCGGCAGATCGACGATCCGCTGCTGTCGGACCGGATGCACGATCTGGAGGATCTGGCCAACCGGCTGTTGCGGATCGTGTCGGGCCAGTTGGGCACGGCGGCGCAGATGGGGTTGCGGCAGGATGCGATCCTGATCGCCCGCAATCTGGGGCCGGCGGAGTTGCTGGAATATGACCGGCGGCGGCTGAAGGGCGTGATCCTGGAGGAAGGGTCGCTGACCGCCCATGTCACCATCGTCGCGCGCGCCATGGGCGTGCCCGTGCTGGGCCGGGTGCGCGACATTCGCCATCTGGTGACGGAAGGCGACCTGCTGCTGATGGATGTCGGCGCCAATTCGCTGCTGATCCGCCCGACCGCCGACATGGAGGAGGCGTTCGAGAACAAGCTGCATGTGACGCAGAAGCGCCGCGCCGAATTTACCGCGATGCGCGACCTGCCATCGGTGACGGCGGATGGGCAGCGGGTGGAACTGATGGTCAATGCCGGCCTGCGCGAGGATGCGCAGGCGCTGGATCTGGTGGGCGCGGACGGCATCGGCCTGTTCCGCACCGAGTTCCAGTTTCTGGTGTCGGCCACCCTGCCGCAGCGCGAAAAGCAGCAGCGGCTCTACAAGGATGTCCTGGACGCGGCCGGGGATCGGCCCGTCATATTCCGCACCGTCGATATCGGTGGTGACAAGGCGCTGCCCTATATGCAGCGCGACGATGACGAGCATGAGGATAATCCGGCGATGGGCTGGCGCGCGCTGCGGCTGGCGCTGGACCGCGACGGGTTGATGAAGGCGCAGGCGCGCGCACTGCTGGAGGCGAGCGCGGGCAAGATGTTGCACATCATGTTCCCGATGGTGTCGGAGCCGTGGGAATATGAGCAGGCGCGCGCGCTGGTCGAGCATCAGCGCGAATGGCTGGTGTCGCAGAAGAAGAAGCTGCCGATCGCGGTGAAATATGGCGCGATGCTGGAAGTGCCGGCGTTGGCGGAGGTGCTGGACCTGTTGCTGCCGAAGCTGGATTTCCTGTCGATCGGCACCAACGACCTGACGCAGTTCCTGTTTGCCGCCGATCGCGCCCATCCGCGGCTGGCGGAGCGCTATGACTGGCTGAGCATCGCCATCCTACGATTCCTGGACCGGGTGGCGCGCACCTGCCACACGCATCAGGTGCCGGTCGGCGTGTGCGGCGAAATGGGCGGACGGACATTGGAGGCGATGGCGCTCATTGGCCTGGGCATTCGCCGCCTGTCCATCACACCGGCGTCGGTCGGGCCGGTCAAGGCGATGATCCGCGCGGTCGATGCCGAGGAATTGCGGGTGCTGATGCGTGAGATGCTGGATAGCGGGGCGATCGACATTCGTGCGCGGCTGACGCAATGGGCGATCGAACGGAATATCGAACTCGGCTGAATTGGCGGGATGCGGCGTTGACAACGCCCGTCCCGCAATGAGACAAGGCCGGCCAATACAGGTCGCGGAGCAGCATGGCAGACGAAGCAGAAACCGAAGCCGGCGCCATCGGCGCGCCGGAAGCGCAGCCTAGATCGGAAGAGC
>JAGVJS010000218.1 GCA_020051025.1 Sphingobium sp.
CATCTGCCGGTAGAATTCCAGCAACTCTTCCTTGCTGGCCTTATAGTCGGTCGGCGTTTCCGGGCGAGGCCGGTTATGATCCGCACCGGCAGGGGCGGGTGCAGCCGCCTTTGCCTTTGCGCTCGCAGCGCGCGGCGTGGTTGGTTTCGCCAAGGCTATTATCCTTTTGCGTGGGGTAGGATGGAAGGAAGCCCGATATAGCGGCAGAGTTGCATATATTGCAACTGCGGAACCCAAGGAATCCGGGCAGAACCAATAGCTATCGTCGAAATTTGATAGGTTTCAACAACCTTGTCGCAATCCAGCAAAACGCAGTCGCAGCAAAGTTGCGAGGACAGCGATCTGTGCGCAAAATCCTTTCGCGAACGTCACGCTTCCGTAACGTCAACCCACATGTCAATTTAGTGGCACAACTACTTCGTCGTGATGAATCACGCCCAGCTGGCGGCGGATCAGTTCGTCGCTCAAATCAGGGTCGACGCGGCGCGGATTGAGCAGGTCGACGCGATTGCGCAATTCGGCCTGCGCGTGTCGGGTCTGCTTCAGTTCCGCCTGCGCAACGTGCAACTGGCGCGAATAATCGCCCCACGCCAGCACCCCATTGGCTCCCAGCACGACATAGCCGGCGAAGAACAGCAGGAGGAGCAGCGCAATCGCAGGGCCGATAGCCGACCACAGGAGAAGACGAAGTTTCGCGATGTGCGCCATGGATCAGAAGAATCACAGGAAAAGGCCGGCCGCAAGCGAAAAATGCATCGCTTGCGGCCGGCCGAGTCTCTTTACCTAATTAACGGAAGATCGAGCGTCCGGCGTAGACGGCGATATCGCCCAATTCTTCCTCGATACGGATCAGCTGGTTATACTTGGCCAACCGGTCGGAGCGGGCCAGCGAACCGGTCTTGATCTGACCACAGTTGGTCGCGACGGCGAGGTCGGCGATGGTCGCATCCTCGGTTTCGCCCGAACGGTGCGACATGACCGCGCTGTAGCGCGAACGATGGGCCAGATCGACGGCGGCCAGCGTCTCGGTCAGCGTACCGATCTGGTTCACCTTGACGAGCAGCGAATTGGCCAGCCCCTTGCCGATGCCCATGGCGAGGCGCGCAGGGTTGGTGACGAACAGGTCGTCGCCGACCAGCTGGACCTTCTGGCCGATCTTGTCGGTCAGCGCCTTCCAGCCTTCGAAATCATCCTCGCTCATGCCGTCTTCGATCGACTTGATCGGATAATCGTTGGTCAGGGCCGCCAGATAATCCGCCATTTCGACCGGCGTCAGCGACAGGCCTTCGCCCGAAATTTCGTAACGGCCATTCTTGAAGAACTCCGTCGCGGCGCAGTCCAGCGCCAGCACGACATCGTCGCCCGGCTTGTAACCGGCCTTTTCGACCGACAGCATGATGAAGTCGAGCGCATCGCGGGTCGAGGCGATATTGGGGGCAAAGCCGCCTTCGTCGCCGACCGAGGTTGCCAGCCCCTTGTCGTGCAGCCCCTTCTTGAGCGTGTGAAAGATTTCCGAACCGATGCGCACGGCGTCTGCGATGCTCTCCGCACCGACCGGCATGATCATGAATTCCTGGAAGTCGATCGGGTTGTCGGCATGTTCGCCGCCGTTGATGATGTTCATCATCGGCACCGGCAGGACATGCGACTGCACGCCGCCGACATAGCGGTAAAGCGGCAGGCCGCGCGCGTCAGCAGCAGCCTTTGCAGCGGCCAGCGACACGCCCAATATGGCGTTGGCGCCCAGGCGCGACTTGTTTTCGGTGCCATCGAGCGCGATCATCGCGGCGTCGACTTCGCCCTGATCTTCGGCGTCCAGGCCGATCAGTTCGCCGGCAATCTCGTCATTGACGGAGGCCACAGCCTGCAACACGCCCTTGCCCAGATATTTCGACTGGTCGCCGTCGCGCTTTTCGACCGCCTCATAGGCGCCGGTGGACGCGCCCGAGGGTACGGCGGTGCGGCCGAAGCTGCCATCTTCCAGCATGACGTCGACTTCGACGGTGGGGTTGCCACGGCTGTCGAGGATCTGGCGGGCGTGAATATCGAGAATGGCGGTCATGAACGCTCCTGCACTTGCGGGTTGCGACGGCCTTGCGGCCATAGATGCGCGCACCGCTTAGCCAGCGCCTCCCTCATTGGCAATGCAGGGGGTTGCGCAGACGCAAAAAATGCCGATGGTCGAAAATGTAACGGCAACGGAACTGTAGGCCGTCGCGAGGCATTTGGACCATGATGCCCGCCGGCCTTGCCGGTTCCATGCCTGATTTGAAAAGGGAGACTGAGGACGATGGCCGACACACCGGGAACCCCGCCCGCCAAGCGCGTGAAGAAAACGCCCGTCGCCAAGCTGACCAAGGCGAAGGCTGCCAAGCCGGCAATCGCCAGCCCGTCGTCCCCGGCGGTGAAGACTGCGCCGGTCAAGAAGGCCGCCACGCGCAAGGCGCCGGCCAAGAAGCCGGGCAACGGTGCCGCCTCACACGGCTGGACTGCACAGATCGCACCGATCAAAGAGCAGGCGGAGAAGGCCGCCAGGGCCGCTGCGGACAAAATCAACGCCGTCGACTGGAAGGCGCATATCGACCCGATCAAGGAACAGGCCGGCAAGACTGCCAAATCGGCCGCAGGCGTCGCCAAGGACAAGACCGGCACGACCCTGCAAAGCCTGGCCAGGTTGATTTCAGAAACGGCCGGCACGGTCGATTCCAAGCTCGGTCCGCAATATGGCGATTATGCCCGTCAGGCGGCAGAGTCGGTCGCCGGTGCGGCGGACTCGCTGGATGCCAAGGATGTCGACCAGCTGATCGGCGAAGCGCGCGATTTCGTGCGAAAAAGTCCGGCAGTGGCCATCGGTGCGGCGGCAGTGGTCGGTTTCGTGCTGATGCGCCTCGCCAAGGGATCGGATGACAAGGCGTAAGCCTTTCCTGCGATTGCATATTCTGACCGACGCACAGGCCCGCAAGGCGGGGCGGAGGCCCAATTGACTGATACGCCAGCGGATACGGCGGTGACGCCGCCGACCGATGGGCAGCCCGATGGCGCGCCCGACAACAGCGCGCGCGACGAAAGCGTGAAGGAGGTGCTGGCGCGCCTCTATGCGGATGGCCGCGCCTATGCCGCCGCCGAGGCGGACAAGCAGAAGCTGCGCGCCGGCATCATCGGCGCGGGCATCCGCAATGCCGCCATCTTTGCCATGGTGGCGCTCATGCTGGCCTTCGCCTGCATCGTTACACTGCTGGTGGGTCTCACGATCGTACTGGCCCAACTCGTCGCACCGATCTGGGCCACGCTGATCGTGGTGGGCGGCGGCCTGCTTATCACCTTGCTGCTGCTGCTCGCGGCGAAGGGATGCATCACCCGCATGAAGAGGGCGATCGCGCCATGAATCTGGAAAGCCGCTATCGCGCCGCCTGCGACCGGGCGGACGCCGCCAGGGGCCGCCTGCACCTGACGGCGGAGGAAGCAAAGGCGCGCATCACCCCCGCCCGGCTGAAACAGGATGCAAAGGATAAGGCCGGCGCTGCCGTGCGCGATAGTATCGCCAATGTCGCGGCCAAGGCGCAGCAGCGCCCTGTCGCAATCGGCGCAGCGGCCGCCGCCTTTGGCCTCTTTCTCGCCCGACGACCGCTGGCGGCACTTTTCGGGCGGCTATACGTTCGCTTCAAGAATAGACCGGAACTTTCGGAGACTGACAATGGCTGACATCCGCGCCCAGATCACCCGCGTTCGCGAAGCCGCCAATGATGCGGCGATAACGGCGACCGATCGGATCAAGGACACAACCGACAAGGCGCGCGAGAGCGCCGGCGACCTGATCCAGACTAGCCGCGACAAGGCGAGCGAAGCCTATGGCGATGCCAGGGACCGCACGCAGCGGGTCGCCACCCGCGCTAATGAGATCGTCCAGGAACATCCGATCGTGGCTGTCGCCGGTGCTGTTGCAGTGGGCGCAGTCGTCGCCTGGATGTTTCCCAAGAGCCGCCGCGTGATGAAGGCGCTGCCGGGCCTGGCCGTCACCGCCGGATCACGCGTGCTGGAGGCGGCCGTCG
>JAGVJS010000156.1 GCA_020051025.1 Sphingobium sp.
AAGGCAATCCGTGCCGCCCATCGCCGCCTCATCGCTTCAGTCCATCCCGACAAGGGCGGCACTGAAGCGCTGGCGGCGCAGATCAACGCCGCGCGCGACCTGCTGCTCGCCGACCAGAAGCAGCGGTGAGCCATCATTTCCATCCGACCCTGCTGCGCGATTATGATCTGCGCGGCCGGGTAGGGGACACGCTGCACGAAGCCGATGCCTGGGCGCTGGGGCGCAGCTTCGGGACGCTGATCGCCCGATCCGGTGGCCGGCGCATCGCGGTCGGCTATGACGGGCGCCTCAGTTCACCGATGCTGGAATCGGCGCTGGCCGAGGGCCTTGTCCAGTCGGGAATCGATGTGCTGCGCATCGGCATCGGTCCGACGCCGATGCTATATCATGCCGAAGCGACGCAAGATGTGGATGGCGGCATCCAGATAACCGGCAGCCATAATCCCGGCGACCAGAATGGCTTCAAGCTGGTAAAGGGACACGCGCCCTTTTTCGGTGCGGATATCCAGGCCCTGGGTGTCATGGCGGCGGCGGGCGACTGGGACGCCGGCGCGGGCCGGGTCGAGACGGTCGCTATCATGGACGCCTATGTCGCACGGTTGATGCAGGGCTTTGACGGCCCGGCCTGCCGCATCGGTTGGGACGCGGGCAATGGCGCCGCCGGCCCGGTGGTGGAGAAACTGGCGCAACTCCTCCCCGGTGAGCATCATCTGCTCTTCACCCAAATAGACGGAAATTTTCCCAACCATCATCCCGATCCTTCCGATGATCGGAATCTGAACGATCTGCGCGCGCTCGTCCGCGACAAGCGGCTCGATTTCGGTGTGGCTTTCGATGGCGACGGCGACCGGATCGGCGTGATCGACGCACAGGGCCGCACCCTGCCCGGCGATCAGCTGCTTGGCCTGTTCGCGCAAGTCGTGTTGCAAAACTGTCCCGGCGGCAGAATCGTGGGCGATGTGAAGGCCAGCCAGACCGTCTTCGACCGCATCGCCGCGCTGGGTGGGCGACCCGACATGTGGAAGACCGGCCACAGTCATATCAAATCCAGAATGAAGCAGATTGGCAGCCCGCTGGGCGGCGAAACCACCGGGCATCTCTTTTTTGCCGACGATTATCCCGGCTATGACGATGGCCTCTACGCCGCCGTCCGCCTGATCCGCGCCGTCGGATCGCTGGGATGCAACGTCACGGCGCTCCATGACGCCATGCCTGACACTATGATCACGCCGGAATGGCGCTTTCCCGTCGCGGACTCCCGTAAATTCGCCGTCATTGATACGGTTCTTGCCCGATTGCAGGCAGAAGGTGCCGATATCTGCACCATAGATGGCGTCAGGGTATGTCGGGCGGAAGGCTGGTGGCTGCTGCGGGCCTCCAATACCGAGGCTGCCCTGGTCGCCCGCGCCGAATCCGCGAATCAGGTCGATCTCGATCGCCTCGTCGCCGAAATCGATGCGCAATTGGCCGAATCGGGTGTGGCAAGGGTGGAAGCGCGTTAAATCAGCTATTTTTACCGCTATACTTTGGTCTAATTTTCGCCCTTCGGCTCAATCATTTCCCTTACGGAAAGCATAAACCCAGACAACGATTGCAGAAAACGCAACCATGCTTGTCTGTTTCGCATTTGCGACAATCGTCGCTGCACCGCAAAAGGAACTCGCCTTTCAGGCATCCTCTCCTAAAACTTCAAGGCCGTCCTTCCGGGCGGCTTTTTTTTGTCTTTTTTTCGTACCCTGCGATTCCGCCAAGCCGTAGCGTTTCCTTTCCGTAAACGTCAGGCCGGTAGCGCCAAACGCCGATATGATCGCGCCGCGACACTGGAAATTAACGACATCTTTGCTAAGCCCCCTGGCTCATAAGCCGGTTTCGCGCGTTGCAGGGGCGCCGATCGGCAGCAGAAGAGTCGCCACCTAGCAGAGGATTTCTCATGTCCCTTAGCCGCCATCTCAGCCGTGCCCTCCTCGTCACCGGAGTCATGGTCGCACCTTTTCCCGCCATGGCCGGCGGCTTCTATCTTCAGGAACAATCGCCGATCGAAATCGGCCGCGCGCTGTCCGGCGGCGCGGCAGCGGGCGATGATCCATCGACCATCTATTTCAATCCGGCTGCGATGACCCAGTTGCAGGGCATCCAGACCTCAATCGGCGGCTCCGCACTGATGGCTTCGGCCCGTCAGACCAATCGGGGTTCGCGCCGCACCATTCCGGGCGTCCCCGTGACGGCGCCGATCGCTGGCAATGACGGTGGTAATCCGTTCGAAAGCGTTATTCCCATCCCCAGCTTCTATGCCAGCGCGCAGGTCAGCGACCGGCTCTGGGTCGGCCTTGGCGTCAACGCGCCCTTCGGCCTGAAGCTGGAATATGATGACGGCTTTTTCGGCCGCTATGACTCGCTCTACACCAACCTTAAAACCTATAATATCCAGCCCTCGGCTGCCTATAAGCTGACTGACAATCTCTCGATCGGCGGCGGCGTCGACGTGCAATATGTGAAGGCGACGCTGACCAACGCGCTGCCTCAATTGTCGCCACTTGCCGCCACTGACGGTTTTGCCAGCCTGAAAGGCGACGACTGGTCGGTTGGCTGGAATGCGGGCCTCTTCTACACCACCGGCGACACCAATTGGGGCGTCCACTATCGGTCGGGCGTCAGCCACAAGCTGGCCGGCACCCAGAGCGTGTCCGGCCTGGTCGGCCCGATCGCGGCCGGCAATGGCGACTTTGCCGCCACCGCGCCGCTCAACCTGCCCGACATCGTCACCGTGTCGATGATGCACAAGCTGACGCCGCAACTGCGCGCGATGGTTACCGGCAAATGGTATAACTGGTCGCGTTTCAAGGGCATTGCCGTCACCTCGGCCACTGGCACCACCAACAAGGAACTGGATTATAAGGACAGCTATTCCGTCAGCGTCGGCGGCGAATATGATGTCAGCCCGGCCTTCACCGTGCGCGCCGGCACCATGTTCGACCGTTCGCCCACCAATCCGCAATATCTGACCACCCGCGTGCCCGATGGCGACCGGGTCTGGCTGACCGGCGGCGCGACCTGGAACATGTCGGATAACTTCGCTCTCAATGTCAGCTACGCCCACACTTTCGTGGAAAAGGCGAACATCATCCGCCCCGACAGCTATTATCCGTCGCCCGCGACCGTCACCGCCACCACGCTGGCCCAGACCAGCGGCAATGCGGATCAGGTCGCAGTCTCGGCCACGCTGCGCTTCTGAGTTTTGCCGCACCGGCCCGCACCCCCACCCGACCGCCCACAGAATATCCTGAATGGGCGGTCGGGTGGGGGTGTGGGCCGGTGCGGTCGTTTCAGCAAAGCTGAAACTCAGGGACGCTGCGCTTCTAATCGCAACCTAAAATCCCTATAGGGGCTCCGTAGCTTACGGAGCCCCTTTTTCATGTCCGACCATAATCCCGGCCTGCGCCCCTGGCGCGACATAGCGCGGCGGCAGTCGCGTCAGATCATGGTCGGCAATGTCCCCGTCGGTGGTGATGCCCCGGTCACGGTGCAGACCATGACCAACACCCTGACCCATGACGTCAAGGCGACGATCGACCAGATCCGCCGCTGCGAGGAAGCCGGGGTCGACATCATCCGCGTCTCCTGCCCGGACGAAGAATCCACCGCCGCGCTGAAGCAGATCGTCCGCGCCGTGCGCGTGCCGATCGTCGCCGACATTCATTTCCATTATAAGCGCGCGCTCGAAGCCGCCGACGCCGGTGCCGCCTGCCTGCGCATCAATCCCGGTAATATCGGTTCGGAAAAGCGGGTGAAGGAAGTGGTCGACGCGGCCAAGGCCAATGGCTGCTCGATCCGCATCGGCGTCAATGCCGGCTCCCTCGAAAAGGATCTGCTCGAAAAATATGGTGAGCCTTGCCCCGAAGCGCTGGTCGAATCCGCGCTCGATCATATCAAGCTGCTCCAGGATCAGGATTTCCACGAATATAAGGTCGCGGTGAAGGCCAGCGACGTCTTCCTCGCCGTCGCTGCCTATATGCAGCTGGCCGACGCGGTTGATTGCCCGCTGCACCTTGGAATCACCGAGGCCGGCGGCTTGATCGGCGGCACGGTGAAGAGCGCGATCGGCATCGGCAATCTGCTCTGGGCCGGCATCGGCGACACGATCCGCGTCTCGCTCTCCGCCGAACCGGAGGAGGAAGTGCGCGTCGGCTACGAGATTCTGAAGTCGCTCGGCATCCGCACCCGCGGCGTGAAGGTCATCTCCTGACCCAGCTGCGCGCGGCAGGGCTTCGACGTCATTCGCACGGTGCAGGCGCTGGAGGAACGACTCCAGCATATCAACACGCCGCTCTCGCTCTCGGTGCTGGGCTGCGTCGTCAACGGCCCCGGCGAAGCGCGCGAAACCGACATCGGCCTGACCGGCGGCGGCAATGGCAAGCATATGGTCTATCTGTCTGGCGTCACCGACCACACGATTCAGGACGCCGACATGGTCGACCATATCGTGAAGCTGGTGGAGGCCAAGGCAGCAGCGATCGAGGCGGAGAAGCTGGAAGCGGAATCCACCGACGCTGGCAAGGTGGAAGCGGCAGAATAGGCCGCCGGGAAAGAGGCTGCTGGACTGGGCAATGGCAGATAAGCCGGGCAGTTTTGTCCTTCCCTTCCTCATCTGCTGCGTGGGCGTCGCGCTGTTTTCCGTGATGGATGCGGCGATGAAGGGGCTGGGGCTGGCGATCGGCCTCTATAATGCCCTGTTCTGGCGCGCGCTGACCGGCAGCCTGCTGGGCCTCGCCCTGATGCTGCTCACCCGACAGCGCTGGCCGACACGGGCGGTGCTGCGCATCCACCTGCTGCGAGGTACGGTCGTGGCCTTCATGGCCTTGTTGTTCTTCTGGGCGATCCTGCGCCTGCCGCTGGCCGAAGCGATAGCGCTTTCCTTTATCGCGCCGCTCATCGCACTCTATCTCGCGGCGCTATTGCTGGGGGAAAAGGTCGGGCGCCGCGTGATCGGTGCCTCGCTGTTGGGGCTGGTCGGGGTCGGTGTCATCCTGTCGGGCAAATTGCAGGGCCATTACACGGGCGATGCGCTGCTGGGCGTGCTGGCGGTGCTTGGCTCGGCGATTCTGTTCGCCTGGAATCTTGTCATCCAGCGGCAACAGGCGCAGGTCGCGTCCCCGATCGAAGTCGCCTTCTTCCAGCATCTCGTCATGCTCGTAGTCTTCGCGGTTTGCGCGCCATGGCTGGCGATCCTGCCGCCGCTCAGGGCGATCCCGCTTGTCCTGCTCGCCGCGACGCTGGCCTTCACCTCGCTCGCAGCCCTCGCCTGGGCCTATGCGCGCAGCGAGGCGCAGCGACTGATCCCGGTCGAATATACCGCCTTCGTCTGGGCCATGATCGTCGGCTGGCTGGCCTTTGGCGAACATGTGACGTTCAGCACGGTGGCCGGCGCCTTGCTCATCGTGGCCGCCTGCCTTATCGCCGCCCGCTCGAAACGGGCCGATCTGGCTCATGTGGAGGCAAGCGCAGCATGAGCATCATCATTCGCGAGGCAGTTGCCGGCGATATCGGCACCATCCATGCCTTCATTCTGGCGCTGGCCGACTATGAACGGCTCGCCCATGAGGTGAAGGGCGATCGCGCTACGCTGGAGCGCCATTTGTTTGGCCCACGTCCGATGGCCGAAGTGCTGATCGCGGAGCATGAAGGCCAAGCGATCGGCTTCGCCCTCTTCTTCCACAATTTCTCGACCTTCGAAGCGCGGCCGGGCATCTATCTGGAGGATCTGTTCGTCCTTCCGCAAGCGCGGGGGCTGGGCGCAGGGAAGGCGCTGCTGGCGCGCCTCGCCCAGCTGGCGATCGCGCGCGATTGCGCCCGGCTCGAATGGTCGGTGCTCGACTGGAACGAACCGGCCATTGCCGTCTACCGCGCCATCGGGGCGAAGCCGATGGACGAATGGACGGTGCAGCGACTTGACGGCGATGCGCTGGTCGCGCTGGCTCACAGCGCACAATAATGTTGTTCCCCGGCGAAGGCCGGGCCCCAGTTCCACCGTCCGATCTGGACCCCGGCCTTCGCCGGGGAACATGGCCGGTGATTCCGATACACGCGGGACGAGCCGAAGGGCGCTACTCTTGACGGGGAGTCGCCCGAAGAGGCATTGTGCCGCTCTGGAACATTTGGGGGACATCGACTAATATGGCCGTCGGCCGCACCGTGAAACGCTCGCCGGAATGGCGCGAAATGCTCAAGCGCAGCCTCATCCGCAGCGGCGCGCTGATCGGCGCGATCACGCTCATGCTGGCGACTTTGTTCCTGGCGCTGGCGCTGCTCAGCTATGCCCCCAGTGATCCGTCGATGAACACGGTCGCGGGCGACCATGTCGCCAATATCATGCAGGCGCCCGGCGCCTGGGCGGCTGATTTCCTGCTCTGGCTGCTCGGCGTGCCGGTTGCGCTGATCCTGCCGCTGATGGCCGTTACCGCCCGTCGCCTGTGGGGCGATCAGGATATGGCCGGGTGGAAGGCGCAGTTCGGCAAATGCCTGTTCGGCATCGTCCTGGTCGGCATTGCGCTGGCGCTGTTTCAGGATGCGCCGCTGGTCGGCCTGCCCGCCGGCTGGGGTGGGGTGATCGGGCTGGTCGTGGCCAAGGGCATCGCCAGCCTGACGGCACAGGCGCCCGCCGCGGCGCCGTGGATCAAGGGTGCGCTGGTCATCGTGTCGCTGATCGCCGGCCTGTTCGCCTGCTATCGCAGTCTGGCACTGGAAAAGCCGATCATCGCGCTGCGTCGCCCTTCGCTGCCGAAGTTGAACCTGCCGCGCCCGACTCTCGGTTTCGCCGGCAGCGCCTCTGCCGACGCAGATTCCGATGAGGACGACGACGAACCGGTCGAGCGCGTCATCGCCCCGCGCAAGCAGGTATCGAACGAGCCCAAGCCGCCCATCACCATCCAGACGCCCAAGCCCGCCCCGGTGCAGCGCGCCATGGCGCCGATCAGCCAGGACGATCTGTTCGGCCACAGCTCGCTGCCCTCGCCGGACCTGCTGAATCCCATCCCCGCCAATCAGGGCGGCAAGATCGACAAGGCCGCGCTGGAGCGCAACGCCCGCCTGCTCGAATCCGTGCTCGACGATTTCCATGTGAAGGGCAACATCACCGAAGTCCGCCCCGGCCCCGTCGTCACCATGTACGAACTGGAACCCGCACCCGGCATCAAGGCCAGCCGCGTCATCGCGCTGGCCGACGATATCGCCCGCAACATGTCGGCGCTGTCCGCCCGTGTCGCGACTATTCCGGGCCGCACCGTCATCGGCATCGAACTGCCCAATGCGAACCGCGAAGGCGTGTCCTTCCGCGAACTCATCACCAGTGAACAGTTCATGCAGGAAGCGACCCTGCCGATCATCCTGGGCAAGAATATCTCGGGCGAACCGATCATCGCCGACCTCGCCCCCATGCCGCACCTGCTGATCGCGGGCACCACCGGGTCTGGTAAATCGGTCGGCCTCAATGCCATGATCCTGTCGCTGCTCTACCGCATGACGCCCGATCAGCTGCGCCTCATCATGATCGACCCCAAGATGCTGGAATTGTCGACCTATGACGACATCCCGCATCTGCTGGCCCCGGTCGTGACCGAGCCGAGCAAGGCGATCCGCGCGCTCAAATGGGCGGTGGAGCAGATGGAGGATCGCTATCGCATGATGGCGTCCATCTCCGTCCGCAACCTCGCCAATTATAATGAGAAGGTTCGTGCAGCAAAGGCGAAGGGCAAGCCCCTGGGTCGCCGCGTCCAGACCGGCTACGACCCCGAGACCGGCAAGCCTATCTATGAAGAGGAACAGCTTGATTTCCAGCCGCTGCCGCAGATCGTGGTGGTGGTGGACGAGCTCGCCGACCTCATGATGACGGCGGGCAAGGAAGTCGAATTCCTGATCCAGCGGCTTGCCCAGAAAGCCCGTGCGGCCGGCATCCACCTGATCCTCGCGACCCAGCGCCCCTCGGTCGACGTCATCACCGGCGTCATCAAGGCGAACTTGCCGACCCGCATCAGCTTCTTCGTCACCAGCAAGATCGACAGCCGCACCATCCTGGGCGAACAGGGTGCCGAACAGCTGCTGGGCAAGGGCGACATGCTCTACATGCACGGCGGCAAGGGCCTGACCCGCGTCCATGGCCCCTTCGTATCGGACGATGAAGTCCGCGTCGTCGCCGACCATTGGCGCGCGCAGGGCCAGCCCGACTATATCTCCGCCGTTACCGAGGAGCCGGAGGAGGGCAGCTTCGCCCTCGACGGCGTGGACCTGGGCGATGACAGCCCCGACGCCCAGCTGTTCCGCAAGGCCTGCCAGCTGGTGTTCGAAAATCAGAAAGCGTCGACCAGCTGGCTGCAACGCCAATTGCGCGTCGGCTACAACTCGGCCGCACGCCTGATCGAACGGATGGAGGAGGAAGGGCTGGTCGGCCCGCCCAACCATGTCGGCCGCCGCGAAGTGCTGCGCGACGAAAATGGGAATCCGATCTGATGCCTGCCGGAATCGGTACGATTGCGCTTGCTGCAATCGTACCGCTTTCCTTCGCATTTGCGGCCATGAACCGGTTGGAACATAGAGAGCAGGCCTTTCAGGCATCCTCTCCTAAAAACTTTCAGGCCGGTCGTTCGCGATCGGCCTTTTTTTTATCCGCAAATGCGTCTAGGCACGATCCCGCTGCTGCCGCGCCGATAACATAATTGGAGCGGTGCCGCCGGTCAGACCGGCAGGGCGAGGCGGGAGCATGGGGGATCGAGCTGTCCCGGCGCCACGCGGATGCTCTCCCCCATCACGTCCCTTCAAAACTTGCTATTTCGGAACAGGCGGGTTCAGAACGGGTTCAAGCCGCATCGCCTAGCCCTCTCTCCCCAACAATCGGAGTTGAACGCCATGAAGCGCATCGTTGCGCCCCTCGCGCCAATACGCCTCGCGCTTGCCCTTGCTGCCGCTACCGCGCTGGTCGCACCGACCGTGCCGGCAACCGCGCAGCAGCAGGACCAGTCCGACCTTGCCAAGGTCAACGACTATATCCGCAGCGTCACTACCCTGACCGCCGATTTCAGCCAGACCGACCGCAACGGCCAGACGCTGACCGGTAAGCTGACCCTGAAACAGCCGGGCAAGATCCGTTTCCAATATGAGAAGGGCGTGCCGCTGCTGATCGTCAGCGATGGCAAGGCGCTGACCATGATCGATTATGAAGTGCGCCAGGTGCAGCGCTGGCCGATCGGCAATTCGCCGCTGGGCGCGCTGCTCGATCCGTCTAAGGATCTGTCCAAATATGGCAAGCTGGTGCCGACCGGCGACCCATCGGTGCTGAGCGTCGAGGCGCGCGATCCCAAGCGCCCCGAATATGGCACCATCACGATGATCTTCAAACGCAACGCCTCCGGCCCGGCGGGCTTGCAGCTCTATGGCTGGGTCATGCTTGATTCGCAGAATAACCGCACGGCGGTCCGCTTCTCCAATCAGGTCTATGGCGCGCCGGTCGCCGATTCCGCCTTCCGCTGGGTCGATCCGCGGCCCAGAGGACGCTCGTCGGGCAGTTGACCCGAGCGCCCGGCAAGACGGCCCGAGCCATCGGGCATAATCTTGCCGGCCCGTTCATCTGACGCTCATATCCGGGGCGCTAATCAGAAACCCACGGCGCGAGACCAAACCGGGATTTCCCCCCTGTTACCCGGTCCCCCCCTCGCGTCGCGAAGCGCTTCAAGGGCGCGATCGAGACCCCCGTTCCACGCCCCCGGAGCGGGGGTCTTACTTTGTCCGCTGCATCGGTCTTCCGCTTGCGCAACGACGCCGGCAACCTTAGTTGCGAAACATGGCCGATACCCTCTCCATCTGTTCCTGGAACATCAACTCCGTCCGCGCACGCATCGACATCGTCGAACAGCTGCTGCGCATGGAAGCACCCGATATCCTCTGCTTGCAGGAAACGAAGGTGGTGAACGACATCTTCCCCACCGAAATGTTCCGCCGCATGGGCTATGTCCATCAGGTGCTGAACGGCCAGCGCATGCACCATGGCGTCGCGATCATGAGCAAGGTGCCGGTGCATGAGGATGACCGGTTCGACTGGCAGGCCAATGGCGAGGCACGCCATGTCGGTGTCCGGCTCGACAACGGGGTGCGGATCGAAAATGTCTATGTGCCGGCTGGCGGCGACATTCCCGACCGGGACGTGAATCCCAAATTCGGCCAGAAACTCGATTTCATCGAACGCATGATCCAATGGTCGTCGGCGCTGGATGACAAGCCGACCATCCTGACTGGCGATTTCAACATCGCGCCGATGGAATGCGATGTCTGGAGTCACAAGCAGTTGCTGAACGTGGTCAGCCATACGCCGATCGAATGCGAGATTCTCGCCCGCTTGCAGGCCTCGAACGACTGGGTCGATATCGGCCGCCATTTCCACCCCGCGCCCGCGCGTCTCTATACCTGGTGGAGCTATCGCGCGAAGGACTGGGCGGAATCGGATCGCGGCCGCCGCCTCGACCATATGTGGATGACGAAAGATGTTGCGGACAAGGCGGTCAGCCATCGCGTCGTAGAGCCGGCACGCAGCTGGATCAAGCCGTCCGACCATATCCCCATCATCACCGAGTTTGCCTTCTGATGAGCAGTACGGTCGGTCATGGCGCGAGCGGACGGGACGCCGCGCGGGCGATCGACGCGCTGCGCCGTGGCTGG